>JBEBQJ010000067.1:0-23690 GCA_040395455.1 Sphingobacterium yanglingense
TCCACATAAGGTTGAATCATTCTATAATCAGCCGGGATTACTACAGATCTAAGCCTGGCATAACAGAGCTTTTATAGTGTTTTACCTCTATGAACCCTCTACAAACCCTCTGTTATATCTCTAGATAACCCCTAGAAAATTTAAAACAGAGACGAAACTCTAAAGAAGCAATCCCATACTTACACTATTGCCACCCTCCACCTAGAGATCTATACAAGGCGACGCATGCATTAAGTTGTCTTTGCTTTAACTCCACCAAATCCAATTCACTCTTTAATGCATTACTTTGTGCCGTAATAACCTCCAAATAGGTAGCATACCCACTTTTAAACAATAACGAAGCATTTTTTACGGCAAGTTCTGAATTAGAAACCCGCTCCTGAGCTAAGAGTAATTGTTCTTTCTGCTTTTCTACAGTTATGATTGTATTTGAAACTTCCCCGACAGCCTCCATGACCCGGCGCTGAAAGTCAAGTTCAGCTTTCTCTCGCTCTATTTTTGCCACCTCATACTGATTTTTCAATTTCTTATTCCGAAATACAGGAGCCGTTACTCCACCTGCTATACCACCGAGTAAAGCGCCAGGTATATTAAACCAATTTTTTGCCAACATAGCATTCACTCCAAAAACTCCACTTAAACTTATACTTGGATATCGCATAATCTGCGCTATATTCATTTGAGCATTGGCCGCAACTAGAGCATACTCGGCCTGTTTGATATCCGGGCGGTTACGTATAATATCCAAGGGACTCCCTAGAGAGATATCTTGATCAAAGTTGATAAGACTATCATTTAATGTATTACTTCTATTCACCGCAGCAGGCATATCTCCGACCAGCATTCTCAAAGAATTTTCTTGAATCGTAATTTCCTTTTCTAAATCCGGGATTAGCGAAGCCGCAACCAATCGTTGTGACTCGGTCTGTTGGATGGCCAATGCTGTGATTTCGCCTGCGTCAAACTGTAATTTTATCATGCGCAGCGTACTATCATTCAATTGCAGATTCCTTTTAGCGACTTCAATCTGTGCATCCAACATCAATAGATTAAAATAACCTGTAGCAATATCCGAAATAAGCTTCGTCTGAATTGCCGTTTTAGCTTCTTTCGTATCCATCCAGCTCGCTTTCAAAACATCTCCCTCTTGTCCTATCTTACCCCAGATATCCAGTTCCCAACTAAACTCAAGCCCCGTAGCATATTGTGATTGATATTTTGCCATAGATTCTGGTGCCTTTTCTCCTTTTTGTTCATACCACTTGGATGAAGCAGAACCATAAAAATCCTTTGAACGGTATTGTTGATTCACTGTCGCAATATTGGCATCTACTGTAGGCAAATAGTTCAGCTTATTTATTCTCAGATTACGGTTTGCAATCTCTATATTCTTTAATGCAATCCGCATATCATAATTGTGAGAGAGCCCACTATCGATCAAAGTAATCAGATTGCTATCATTAAAGAAGTTTCTCCATTCAATTTGACTCAGCGAAGCGTCTCCTTCGCTTGTTGTTTCAGCTGAACGGAAGGAATCTGGTATATTTAAATTGGGTTGCTTATACTTTTCCCCAACCTTACAACCCGTCAGAATAAAAAAAATGGTAAATAAATATAAAACTGCTTTTATTGACATATTATTCATAGTTAATCCTCCTCCGACTTAAATTTCAACTTGACTCGCTCATCCAATGTTTTGAAAACGACAAAAAGCACCGGAATAATAAAAATACCGAAAGCTACCCCTGCCAGCATACCACCTGCGGCGCTAAAGCTAATAGAATGATTACCAATAGCCGATGGCCCGACAGACCACATAAGAGGGACCAAACCTGCCACAAATGCTAAAGATGTCATTAAGATTGGTCTCAATCGCAACTTTGCACCTTCAATAGCTGCATGATATACACTCATTCCCTTATCTCGCTGCTGAACAGCAAACTCAACAATAAGAATTGCATTTTTTGCCAACAATCCTATTAACATAATCAGTCCAACCTGCACGTAAATATTATTTTCTAAACCAGCCATTAGAACGGTAGCGAAAACACCAACTAATCCAACAGGAACAGAAAGCAAAACTGCCCATGGCAAAATATAACTTTCATACTGCGCAGCTAATAAGAAATAAATAAACAAAATACTCAAACCGAAGATGAGTACAGTCTGTGATCCTGATTTACTCTCTTCATAAGACATTCCGGTCCATTCATATCCAAAATTCCCAGGCAACTGTTGAACCGCCAATTTTTCTATTGCCTCCATCACATCTCCTGTACTATAACCTGATGAAGGGCTAATATTTACCGTAATGGCGTTGTAGAGATTATATCGTGCTATGGTCTCTGGCCCGACTACCTTATTGAGCGTCATTAATGTACCAACAGGAACCATCTTTCCTTCTTTATTACGGACGAAAATGGAGTTTAATGACTCTGGATCTGTACGATGTTCAAAATCAGACTGCATATATACCCGATAAGTACGTCCAAAGCGATTGAAATCTCCTGCACTCACACGTGCAAAGTACATCCGGATTGTATTCATCATTTCTTTAATGTCTACCCCCATACTTTTTGCCTTCACCACATCAATGTCTGCTTCATATTGTGGAAAATTAGATTTAAATGAGGTATAAGCATTATCAACCTCTTTCAATGCATTGATTTTATTAATAAAGGAATCCGCAACAATATCAAAATCTCGAATATCTCCTCCCAACCTGTCTTGGAGAACTAACTCTACACCGGCAAAATCACCGAATCCTTGCACTGTAGGCCTTGGAAAGACTTTAAATGTCGCCTCATTGATGACTGACAAGTCTTTACGAACGGTATCCATAAATGCATTTATATTCTTAATTTCTTTTCGTTCTGCATGTGGTTTCACGTTTATGTACCCAGCTGCAAACGCAGGGCTAGTCCCTCCCCCCAAAACATTAAAGCCTGAAACAGTAGTCATACCAGCAATATCCTTTCGCTTTTGCAGAATACTATCTGCCTGACGCAGGACAGCAGTGGTTCTAGACAAAGAAGCCCCCGGAGGCATTGCCAAGGAATACGTAACAAAACTATCATCCTCGGTAGGAATAAAACTCTTTGGTGTATAAAACAAAAACAGTACGCCTATTATAGTAACTAACAGCAAACCACCGAATGCAATTTTCTTATGTCCTATTAAATATTTTACACCAACAATATATTTGTCCGTAAACCTGTCAAACGAAGCATTGAAAGCGTTGAAGAATCTTTGCTTATACTTTTGTACTTTATTTAGATCTTGTTCGGCTTCAATATCCTGAGCATGAATCGGTTTTAAAAGCAATGCGCATAATGCAGGTGATAAAGTCAATGCGTTGAAGGCAGAAATCAAAATAGCGGTAGCAAGCGTATATGCAAACTGCCTATAAAAAATGCCAACAGGTCCCTCCATAAATCCTACCGGTAAAAATACGGCTGCCATCACCATCGTTATCGACAATATCGCTCCTGTAATCTCAGACATAGTCTGCACCGTAGCCTCTTTTGCGCGCATTCCAGTCTCATGCATCTTTTGATGAATCGCTTCCACAACAACAATTGCATCATCGACCACAATACCAATCGCCAGCACCAGCGCAAACATTGTTAATACATTAAGCGAAAAACCAAACAGACTAAGGAAAAAGAAGGTTCCAACTAGAGAAACAGGAATTGCGATAGCAGGTATCAAAGTAGATCGAAAATCCTGTAAGAATATAAACACAATGATAAAAACTAAAATAAAAGCTTCAAACAAGGTGGTTTTTACTTGATTAATAGATTGATCTATCTGATCTCTAACGCTATAAGAAATCTCATAATGAATTCCCTCGGGAAAAGATTTGGACAGTTCCTCCAGTACTTTCCGAACCTCAATATCAATCTGATGCGCATTCGAACCACTCGTCTGTGTAATATTCAAAGTCAGCCCCGGGTTACCATCAACTTTATTATCACTTCCTAAATTGGTCGCTCCAAATTCAATTCGTGCAATGTCTTTGAGATAAAGTATGGACCCATCTTTATTTGTTTTGATGACCATATTTTCAAATTCCTCAGGCTTACTGAACCGTCCTTTGTGTTTGATTACGGTTTCAAACACCTCATCTGAGGTCTCACCAAATTTACCTGGAGCAATCTCAAAATTCTGATCATTCAACGCCTTAGTAACATCCTGCGGAATAATGTCATAAAGTGCTAGCTTTTCTGGATTCAGCCACACACGCATAGAATAATCTCGTGCTCCCAACCGGGAAACTTGGGCTACACCGTCCACACGTAGTAGAGGCCGTATCATATTAATCTGCGAGAAAGCCTGTAAAAATGTCTCATCGTATACAGAATCCTGATGATCCGAGAAGATATTTATGGTCATAATCGCACCACTCTGCCGAGGCTGTACTGTAATCCCGTTCTCATTGACTTCTGCAGGTATAGCACTGATTGCTTTTGATATTCGTGTCTGTACATTTACCGAAGCGATATCGGGGTTAGTTCCTGTTTTAAAAAACACCTGTACGGAACCTGAGCCAGAGTTTGTAGCAGACGACTTGATGTAAGTCATATCTTCTACCCCATTAATAGCCTCTTCAATAGGCAGTAAGACACTCTCCGCAACGGTCTCTGAGTTCGCTCCTGGATAGCTCAATGAAACAACAACACTTGGTGGAGCTATCTCTGGAAACCGGGTAATCGGTAGAGTCTTAAGTCCCACCAGTCCTAAAATCACCAAGATTAGGGACATCACCGTAGCCAATACAGGTTTATTTATGAAGGTTTTTAACATACTGTTTGGATTTAATAAGCAATAGTTTTCAAGCGCCATCAGTTAAGACAGCGCGAGAAACTTTGCTACATTGAAAATTATTGTTGAATTGGGGTTACTGTTGATCCTTCAGTAATCTTATCCAAGCCGGTCAGCAAAACACGCTCGCCTACGGCAAGACCGTCCGCGATGATATAATTATCTTTACTCTTACCACCTATCGTAACAACACGGCGGCGTACTTTGTCTTCCTTATCCAACACATAGACAAAAGTCTTGTCTTGTAATTCACTGGTCGCTATTTGTGGAATCTGGATTACATTTTTCTTTACTTCGGAGATTTTTAGCGTCCCCGTACTTCCACTTCGCAACATGTTGTCGGCATTAGGAAAAGAAGCTCTTAGGGAAATTGCTCCTGTAGTACGGTCGACCTGCCCATTGATTGCGTCGACAGCGCCTTTATTCGTATACTCTTCACCATCCGCCAAAATCAAGACAGCATCTGGAAAGCTGAGCGCATTCCTACTTTTGGGAATTCCATTGATGCTATCCTCTTTAACCTTTAATTTTGAGAAGTATAAAAAATCAGACTCATTCATAGAAAAATACACGTATACATCCTGTACATCGGACAATACAGTCAATGGCTCTTTATCACCTTTACCAACAAGGTTACCTATCCTTTTTGGAATACGACCAATATACCCACTAACAGGCGCTTTAATTATGGTAAAGCCTTGATTAATTTCGGCACTACGGACTGCTGCAGTAGCTTGATCGAGCGACGCTTTGGCCACCTCATAATCAGATTGCGCTGATCGTAAACGAACCTCAGAAATAACATCGTTATCCACCAAGGGTTTCAAACGTTCCATCTCTAAACGGGCATTTTTCAACTTTGCTTTCGCAACATTTTGATTAGCAACACTATTATTCAACAATTCCTGGTAGGCCGATGCATCTACTTTAAATAGCTTTTGTCCCTTCTCGACAAAGGAACCTTCATCAACATAGATTTCCTGTAAAAGTCCCTCTACCTGAGGTCTTACCTCTACGTTTACCTTTCCTTCTATAGTCCCCAAATAAGTCTTAATCGTCGTTGCATCGCTCGCATTAACCGTATATACCGGGAGTGCCAAGGGCTTGGCTGTCACTTCATTCTCTTCGGATCTACCAATAAAACAACTGTAAAATGTAACAATGACTAAAGCTGTCATTGAAACAATTGAAATATAAAAACTCACTTTCCTTTTTCTCATACTACTTAACTAGATTTTAGCAAATTAATAAAACGTAACTGATCTGTTACAGTCAAGAACGCAAAAACAATGCAAGTTTGGGTCCTCTCTTCCCTCTTTTAACAGTCTTTAACAGAATAAAAAGACGCATTCTGTCATTAAATTACATAAAAAAAGACTCTCCAGTTTTGGAGAGTCTTTTCATTTTCAATGATTTAAACCCCTATTTCCATCCACCACCTAGGGCTTTATACAAGACAACTTGGTTTAGCATCTTTTCCTTCAAGACATCCACCTGAGCTTCCTGTGCTCCTATAACATCTTTTTGTGCCGTTACAATATCCAAATAATTGACTCGCCCGGCAATGAAAAGCTCTTCGGCCGCAATAATCGCAGATTCTAAAGCTTCCACCTGATTACGAACCAGGACTTCGCGCTCTTCGATAGCCCCTTGTGTATGTAGTGCTAAAAAAATTTCATTCACTGCATTCAAAATGACTTTTTCATACTCCAAAAATGCTATTCCATAATTTGCTTTCATAACTTCATACTGCGATTTCAGCTCCCGCTGTCTAAAAATTGGCACCGTGACGCTACCTAAAACTCCGTAAGCTACAGATTTATCCAAATTGAAAAGCTGGTCTATACTAAAAGTCTGTAATCCAAAATAGGGACTGATTGCGACAGAGGGAAGAAAAGAGAGTCTGGCAACTTCCAAATCGCTAAAATTACCCTGCAACTCCAATGCCGCCCTACGGATATCAATACGGTTATTAAAAAGTAAATCTATATTTCCAACATGTAACTCTTGGAATATCTCATGATTTGGGACATGCTCTTTTGTCCTCCCAATAGGCTGATATACCCGTCCTAAAAGTTGGTTGATCTGATGCTCGTATCCAATTATTTCTTGCATTGCCAAAGCCCTACGCGCCTTGGATTCTGCCAGAATAGATTTAAACTGCTGTACCCCTAACTCGTCAGCACGACCAGCTTCTTTTTGGGCTTCAATAATACTTAAAGCCCGCTCATGCAATAGTATATTCTGCTCATACACCTTTACTTTCTGATCCAATGCTATCAATTCAAAGTATGCTGCAGCAACACTGCTAACCAATTCAGTTTGTAACAACCGCTTAGTTTCGTTTTCGGCTAGCAACTCTAGAAAAGCAGCCTCTCTTCTATTACGTAATTTCCCCCATAGATCTATTTCCCAAGATGAACGCACACCTACGAAATAATCTGGAATAAACGGCTCTGGGATTCTTTCATCTGATGTCAGATTCTCCGAAAAATTCGAGTCATAGTTACCAATACCAGACTCCGTATAATGGCCATATTTCCTAAGTCCGGCTTCTACAGCTGCATCCAATGTTGGTAACAATGCTGCCTTACGTTGTCTAAAATTAGCTTGCGCCACCTCAATACGATGGATAGCCTGCTTGAGATCTCTATTATTCACCAAAACAGTATCGATGAGACCTTTCAAATGAGGATCAGAAAAGACCTGCTGCCATGGAATATCTCCTAAGGAAATACTGTCTGCTAATACCGTTTGAGCATCAACTTTTACACTTTCACTTAATTCAGATTTAGTGACCTTCTTAGGAATGCTACAAGAAGACACCAACAACAAAGCTGCTAACACGGCTACTATCTGACCTGTTTTTTTAGGTTTATTACGTTTTGAAAACAAAACCACTAACCCAGGAATTACAATAACCCCCAGAATGGTACCAATTACCATCCCTCCTACTGAAGCTGTACCAATAGTCCTGTTACCGACGGCACCTGCACCATTCGCCAACATCAATGGAATTAGTCCCGCTGCAAATGCAAACGAAGTCATTAAGATTGGACGTAATCTCGCCACCGCTCCTTCTACAGAAGCTGTAAAAATATCCATCCCCTGCTTGTACTTCAAGTTGGCATATTCTACAATTAGGATGGCATTTTTACCTAACAATCCGATGAGCATCACTAATGCTACCTGCGCATAGATGTTATTTTCAAGACCAAAGATTTTCAAGAAGATAAAAGCTCCAAATATTCCTGCTGGTAAACATAAGATAACAGGCAATGGAAGAAGGAAACTCTCATATTGCGCTGCCAAAAGCAGATACACAAATACAAGACAGAGTAGGAATATATATCCAGCTTGGTTACCCGATATTTTTTGCTCTCTAGTCATCCCAGACCATTCAATTTCATATCCTTGCGGGAGATTCTCTGCTATACGTTCTACCGCTTCAATGGCCTGCCCTGAACTAAACCCGGCAGCAGCTTGCCCCGTAATCATGGCAGAACTAAACATATTGTACCGAGTGATTTGTTCTGGACCATATACACGCTTCATCGTCATAAAAGAAGAATAAGGAACCATCTCTCCGTCTGCAGTCTTGACATATAATGCCAATACATCTTCTGGTTTTTGACGGGAGAAGGCATCTGACTGAACCATCACTTTATACATCTGTCCATAACGGATAAAGTTGGTAGCATACTGACTGCCCAAGAGAGTTTGTAAGGTATTCATCGAGTTTTCCACAGAAATACCTTTTTTGGCCGCTAGATCGTAATCGATTTCAAGCATGTATTGTGGAAAATTAACGTCAAAAGTAGTACTCGTACTTTCGATTACATCGTCGTTGTTTAGCTCTTTAATGAAATCATTCAGTACCATACTGGTTTTTGAGAGATCTTCATTACCACTTTTGTCCAACAAACGCAGTTCAAATCCAGAAGAGTTACCGAAGCCAGGAACTGTTGGTGGCGGGAAAAACTCTATTGTTGCATCCGCAATATGATCGGTCTTCTCTCTAAGAATCTTCATCACATCATCTACACTTTCGTCACGTTGATCCCATGCCTTTAAGTTGATCATTCCCATACCGTAGGATGCTCCCGAAACCTCGGTCACAATACTATATCCTGCTAACGTAGATACAGTCTCTACGATATCCAACTCTCGAGCAATCATATCCACTTCATCAAGCACCTTTTCGGTACGATCTACTGTAGCTCCTGGAGGTGTAGTCACAGCTACATAAATCATCCCTTGATCTTCTGTTGGGATAAATCCAGTAGGTAGGATAGCTGCAGAACCCCAGGTAAGAACAAACATCAAGGCTAAGACCCCTAAGGTAACGACTCTCCGTCCTGCTATACGTGTCAATAAATTTTTATAACCTCCTCCTATTCGATCATATGCGGCATTAAAGCCTTTAAAAAAACGAGCTAACAAACCATTACTTTCCTTCTTATCATGGGGTGATTTCAAAATCAAAGCACACAGGGCTGGTGTAAGCGTGAGAGCATTAATTCCCGATATAACAATAGACGCTGCCAATGTCAGTGAAAACTGTCGATAAAAAATACCTACCGGTCCTGAAAGAAAAGCAACAGGTATAAATACTGCTGACATAACAAGCGTAATTGCAATTACTGCACTCCCCACTTCTTTCATCGCTGCAATGGTTGCCTCCAACGGAGGAAGATGTTCGTCCTCCATCTTGGCATACACAGCTTCCACCACGACAATACCATTATCGACAACAATACCGATAGCTAAAACTAAAGCGAAAAGAGTCAAAAGGTTAATAGAGAATCCCATCATTTGCATAAAAAACAGGGCTCCAATCAAACTGACAGGAACTGCAAGAATCGGAATTACGGTAGCTCTAAAATCCTGAAGGAAGATAAATACAACCAAGAACACGAGAATAAAAGCTTCCAATAGTGTGATAAGAACGCTAGATATCGAAGCATTAAGGAATCTCGACACATCATATCCCATGGTATAAGTCATTCCTGGAGGAAAGGTTGCTCCTTTTAGCTCTTCCATTCTATCTTTTACACTCTGAATTACATCCTGCGCATTTGATCCGGGCAACTGCTTTAACATGATGGAAGCAGAAGGCCTACCGTCTGTCTTCGATACCATTTCGTAATCTAAAGAGCCAAACTCAACATCAGCAATATCCTTGATACGGATTATTGAGCCATCTGTGTTTGCCCGAATGGGTACATTTTCATACTCACTCACCTCAGTAAACTTACCTGGATAGCGGAGCACATATTGCTGCATATTTATGGCCTTATCTGAACTTATTCCGGTCTGACCTGGCGCTGCCTCTATATTTTGCCTTCTCAGTGCTGCAACAAGTTCTTCTGTGGAAATAGAATAAGCAGAAAGCCTATCGGGTTTTACCCAAATGCGCATTGCATAATCCTTCATCCCCATAATCTGCGCAAAACCGACTCCCTCGATACGTTTCAGTTCTTTAAGAACATTAATATCGGTAAAGTTGTAAATGAATCTCTCGTCTGCTGTCTCATCATCTGTATAAAGATTGAGGTACATCAACATACTATTCACCTCCTTCTCGGTCGTAACTCCTGCTTTGATTACTTCTTCGGGCAGTTCGTCTAATACAGTAGTGACCCTATTCTGAACATTGACTGCAGCAATATCCGGATCAACCCCCACCTTAAAGAAAACCTGAATCAATGTAGTACCATTATTGGTAGAGACACTATTCATATAGGTCATCCCCGCCACCCCGTTGATAGCACGCTCCAAAGGAATAGCCACAGCATTGGTACTCACCTCGGCATTGGCTCCTGTATAATTGGCTGTTACTACGACAGAGGGTGGAACAATATCAGGGAACTGTGTAATCGGCAATGTAAATAATGCCAACAAGCCTAAAAGGGTGATAAAAATTGAAATCACCAGCGATAACACTGGTTTTCTAATATACGTTTCAAACATCTAAATCGCCTCCGTTTCTAGTTATTAATCGGTTTAGGCTGAATACTCATTCCATCTCGCAAAGACTGTACGCCTTCAAAAACGACTTTCGTATCTGCAGGCAACCCATCTTCTACAACATAATAATGTCCAACACGCTGACCATTCTTAAATGGCATCATCTTAACTTTGTTATCTTCTACCGCGTACACGTAAGCTTTGTCCTGAATTTCGAATACAGACTTTTGATGTACGAATGTAAGATTTCCTGTTTGTGTCGGCACTCCAATACGTCCAGAAGCACCATGCTTCAATAAGCCCTTGGGATTATCAAACTTCGCCCGTAAAGAAATAGATCCAGTACTAGCCTCAAACTCGCTTTCGACAATCTCAGCGACCCCAGTATAAGGATATACCTCACCATTGGCCAATATCAAGCGCACCTCTTGTTGGAACTTATTCCTATTAAAGGAGGAGTCTGACGCAATAGCAAGATATTCTGATTCAGAAATATTATAATAAACATTGACCTTCTCTAGATCAGAAATAGAAGTGATCAACGCACCTTCACTCAATAAAGATCCTTCTTTGAGCAAAATTCGGTCAATACGACCATCAAAAGGCGCTCTAATCTGCGTATGGCTTAATTTAGTTCTAGCTTGGTTCAAGATGGCATCAGCTTCCTGCACCTTTGATATAGCAGCTTTAAGTTGTACTTTGAGTAAATCCTGCTCTGTGGTACTAATGATGCCCTTTTGCACCAACTTGGCTGTTCTTTCTAATTCCAGCTCTACTTTCTTAACCTCAGCTTTTGCAGTATTTAAACCTGCCTCTGCGCGTGCAAAGTCTGCCTTGTACTCTTCATCATTAAGGCCGAAAAGAACCTGTCCTTTTCTAACAAAAGCGCCCTCATCAACATAAATTCTATTTAAAAACCCAGCTAGTCTCGAGCGAAGCTCTACGTTTCTTTGGGATTGGATATCAGCGATATACTCTTTGTATATAATGGTATCCATCTGTAAGAGACCAGTCACCGGAACTACTTTGGCTTGATCCTCAGATTTATTTTCATTGCTGCTAGCAGTACAGGACGCGGCAAATAACAAGCATCCAAATACTGGATACATGAGTTTATTTTTCTTCATAGCTAATTATGAAAGGATTATAAAATAAAAATTCAATTGAAAACAAAAGTCTCACATGCGGACGCTAGAATTAGCTCCGTAATAAGACTTGCAAATACGAAAAGTGAATAATAAGAATTAGAAGGGACGGAATCTATACAAAAATGTATAGTATCCAGGTAAACATAAAGTTTTAGATATATAGTCTGGATGATCAACCTCTTTAACAAAAAGAAATAATCTGCGGACTAACCAAGAAAAAATCAGGATAATAGGTAGCACACCTAATGTAAGCATGATAATACGATAATCATCAAAAAAAATATCGGGGAGATTTTCATGTTGATCAGGATGTGCGATGTCTAAAATCTCTTCTAGCACAACTTCCAAAAAAGTCTCACTCGAGGCTACTGGCGTAAAATCCAAAACATTACAATACTTCACCTCGTAACAGAGTACATTGAGATAACCGAAAAGCGCTAGAAAGTGAAGTATACGCAACATATGTTGCAAATATAAAGAAGCAAAACGCAGAAAACAGCAGCCATATGTAAAAAACCTGTTATCGAACCCCTAGATGGGGCAGTTCAGACTTTTCTCTGACAATAGTATAACATTAGGTATTCTGTTTTTTAAATACCCAGAATTTTTGAAGGGTAAAATTGAATCCTAAAGAAACAACAATCTCGACAAGGGCTTTTGATAGCAAAAAGTGAAAACCCCATACATCTACTAAAAAATGAATGCCTGTAGATTTCAAAAAAATACTCCCAGCAACAACGACAATAAATTTCCAGAGTTGACCTACCAACGGAACTCCAGCACTATTAAATGACCAATATCTATTAATAGTAAAGTTCACGACTGCTCCTAAGCTTCCACTTACAACGTTCGAAAAGGGGGCAGAAATCAATAAGACTTTGTAGCAAAAAGAGTAGATTCCGAAATCGGCTAATCCTCCGACAAAGGCAGACACCTGTGCTTTAAAAAACTCTTTTAGATTAAACGCCATTTTCTCCAGCTTGTTCAGCCTGTTGTTTAGCTAGCTTTTCTTCTTTGTCTTTAGCATCCCCAACCGCAAGTAGTTTTATGGTATCACCTATGTTAATGAAAAACAATATGATACAAATTCCCAAGACACTATAATCTATAGACCCTTTGAAAAGGACTTCTACCAATAAGACTAGACATACTACAACTCTTATTTCGGTAGGCCCTAATAGACCAGCATCAATCGTATACTTATCTGTAATCCGGTATCGCAATTGCGATATAATCATCGCCCAGCCATAAAGTGCAACTAAGGCAAAGCCTAAATATTTAAAATCTCCAACTGTATATAGTACATATCCAAGACCGATAAAAACGGTACTCACCCAGTCCATCACAATATCTAGTGCAAAACCATACCATTTTCTCGATTTGTTACGATAGTACGCTATGCGACCATCTAACGAATCGCCAAACCACTGAATAAAAAAACCAGGAATCGCCAAGAGCAACAAATCTCTATTAACATATTCAGCCAATAAAAAGCTTCCTAAAATAATCAACGAGCCTAAAAAGCCTATCGCTGTTAATCCATCAGAAGTAATCGAATCAGGTATACGCGGCACTAAATAACTGATGAACCGTTGCTCCGGATTACTCAGTATATTTGTACGTTTTCTGTCCTGAAATAGCTTTTTATTAATTTTTTGCTCGCTCATATCTCTCTTATTACAGCCAATTATTCGATTTATACCACAACAATGTTTCCGTCAATCCTGATAAAAGATTATACTTTGGTTCAAAAGCCAACTCCCTTTTCGCTTTCTCAATATCACAAGCCCAATTTTCCGCTGTTAATTCGCCTAATCGCTCTGGATATAAAACAGGAGTTTTCTTGGAACGGGTATATAGTGATTGAGAAATCTTAGCTATAAAAGCGACAATACCATATGGGATATGAAGACGAAAAGGCTTCCTATTAAACGTTTTTTTAAAAATATCGGCCATAGCATATCTAGAATAAACTTGACCATCGGTAATATTATAAAATTGCAACCCTTGTTGCGGCGCTATACATGCATTAAGAATACCCTCTACAAGATCCTTGACGTATATGAAGCTCAATTTTTGTGAGTTGCTACCAATGTAAGGGTCAAGACCTTTGTTCAACGTATCAAACAAAATAAACAAATCTTTTTCACGTGGGCCATAGACCGCCGTGGGCCTGAGGACACTAATAGAACTAGTAGCAAAACTAGTCTTTATCATTTCTTCTGAAGCCCGCTTACTACGCCCGTATACCGTCACGGGATTATAAGATGTACTTTCTGTTATCAAAGACGGACTATCGAAATCAATCGGCCCTATTGCGGCGAGGCTACTTACGTACACGACTCTTTCCAAAGTTTGTGATATAGCTAAAGATGCCTTTAAAATATTCTCCGTATATCCGACATTGACGCTAAACATATCCTCTTCACGCTTGGCTTTAGTCATCGCCGCTGCGTGTATGATATAGCTATATTGTTCTCTTTGGAATAAAGAAGTAAGTTCATCAACGTTATTCATGTCTGGATATACAAACTCATGAACAAAATGCTTGATTTCGTCAATCTTACTGCTTTTTCTAACAGCTGCGTGGATTTCATAGCCTCTGCTATTCACTGCTTCAACCAAGTGAGACCCCACAAAACCACTAGCACCTGTTATAAATACCTTTTTCCTCATATCGCCTTCTCGTATAAACGATAGCGTTTGTATAGTTCACCATTGATTTGCTCAATAGCGTGATTCATCAAATAATTTGTTTCTAACATCCAAGAGCATTCCGCACCTCGTATGCCTGCCGGTTTAGCATTCCTAATAATACGGCCATACAAACAAGCCTCAATACCCAATTTCCGATACCCCTCAAGAACTCCTAGCATCAACACCCGAAGCGACTTTATCTTCTTTTTACCAAACAATAATTTAAAAATACCTGTAGGCAATAGGCGTCCACGTTTAATATTTATTTGAATTTCATTAACATTAGGGATTCCCACTGCAAAACCGACTATTTCACTCTCCTTTTCTGCGATAATACAAAAACGAGGATCGACAATCATTTTCAAATCTTTCGCGATATAATCAAACTCTTCATCCGTCATAGGGACGAATCCGAGATTCTTGTCCCATGCTTTATTATACACTTCCCGAATTTTAGCAGCTTCGTTTTTAAAATCTTTCAGGTTGATCGTTCTTAGTTTTATTCCTGATCTTCCCAAACGCTCCTCTAATCTATCCATAAGCTGAACGGCCCGCGTACTTGCAGTTTCCGTTTTCACGTTGTAAGCCAGAAGATCCACTTTCTTATCGAATCCATAATTGCTTATCAATTCTAGATAATAAGGGCTATTATAAGGCATCATCGCCATTGGAGGCATATCAAATCCTTCTACGAGCAGTCCACATGTTTCATTCGTCGAAAGATTTATGGGGCCTACAATATTATTCCCGCCTCTTTCTCTTATCCAACTTAATGCAACGTCGAACAATCTGTTAGCGACTTCTTGATCATTAATACAATCAAAGTACCCAAACTGTCCTTCCTCCAAATTGTTAATCGAATTGTGCCTATTATTCCATATTGCAGCTATTCTTCCCACAACTTTATTGTCTTTATAAGCCAAAAAAAGTTGTGCTTCCGAGTGCTTATAAAAGGGATGTTTTTGGGGATTTAGCAAATCACTTTGTGCTATAAATAGTTCGGGCACATAATTCGGATTCCCTAAATACAAAGCATGCGGAAAATCTATGAATTCCGCACGTTGTTTTTTTGTTGCTACAGGTATGATTGTTACCATGGCCTTCCTAAAAAATGGATAATATTGTATCTATATAACCTTTTTATACCGCTCCACCTCCAGTGCTTTGAATACTTTTGCCATTTTCTCGATAGCTTCATCGATTTGATCAAAAGTATGTGTTGCCATCAATGAAAACCGAATTAACGATTCTTCTGCCGGTACAGCCGGAGCTACTACAGGGTTGACAAACACCCCATTGTCTTGAAGCATTTTTGTGACGATGTAAGTCTTGTCATTGTTCCGCACAAAAACTGGTAAAATCGGACTTTCAGTATCTCCTAAATCAAAACCATTTTCAAGCAATAGCTTTTTAGCATAATGGGTATTCGCCCAAAGTTTTTCAATATGCTCAGGCTCTGTTTGTATAATTTCTAACGCCTTTAGTGTTGAAGCAACGGAAGCAGGTGTCATACTCGCACTAAACATGAGTGATCTTGCTCTGTGTTTAAGATACTCAATTGTATCTTTATCGGCAGCCACAAATCCTCCTAAGGATGCTAATGATTTACTAAAAGTACCCATAATCAAGTCCACCTTATCGGTCAACCCAAAATGACTACCAGTACCAGCCCCATTTTCTCCAATTACCCCCAAACTGTGGGCATCATCACATAGTATTGCGGCATCAAATTCCTCAGCTACCTTTACCAACTCGGGCAACTTTACAATATCTCCTTCCATACTGAAAATACCGTCTGTAGCAATCAACTTCAAACTATCTTCTGGAAGTCTTGACATTTTGGCACGCAAATCCTCCATGTCATTATGTGCATATTTGATTACCTTAGAAAAAGAAAGCCTACTCCCATCGATAATTGAAGCATGATCTCTTTCATCCAACAAGATATAGTCATTTCGCCCAGTAAGACAAGACAGTGGTCCTAAATTAGACTGAAAGCCCGTACTGAAAAGTATAGAAGCCTCCTTACCTACATAGTTTGCTAACTTTTCCTCCAGTTCCACGTGGATGTCTAACGTACCGTTCAAAAATCTGGACCCAGCACAACCTGTTCCGTATTTTTCTAATGCATCTTGAGATGCTTCAATAATACGAGAATCAGTGGTTAATCCTAAATAAGAGTTTGATCCAAACATCAATACGCGTTTTCCATCGATAAGGACTTCCGTATCTTGCTTAGATTGAATAGGCCTAAAGTAAGCATACAAATCATTTGCTTTGATTGGCTCTAGTTCCTTTTTTAGAAAACTTGATGTTCTTTCACTTAACTTTCCCTTGCTCATGCTATAGGTATTTCTATTTACGCGATTATTATTTAACTTTTTGACCAAACCGAAATAAACGTCAAAACTATGAAATCTATATTAAGGTAAACAATTTTCGTTAACAAATGACGTTAATCTAACATTGTCTTAGTATGGACTTTTCATAATTATACTTTATCTCCAATCTAGTTGCAAAACGTGCAAACTTACAAAACTTTGCAGTATAAACCACAACCGAAAAGCATATAAATATCATAAAGTTAAATTATTGTTAATAAACAAACAATAGGTTTTAGCATTATCGACCTTCAAATTTATTACATTTGTATATCAGTTAAGAAAGTAACAATGGCATTATCCTCTCAAATCAATATAAAAAACAAGAAAGCTTCATTTGAATACCATCTGATAGATAGATATATTGCTGGCCTTCAATTACTAGGAACAGAAATTAAATCCATTCGTGAAGGGAAGGCAAACATCAACGATAGTTTTTGCTCTTTTTTTGACGATGGGCTTTATATCCGTAATATGCACATCGCGGAATATTCATTTGGTTCATTTTACAATCATGAAGCAAAACGTGACCGAAAACTTTTACTTTCAAAAAAAGAACTTAAAAAACTCAAAGACAAAGGAGAAGAAAAAGGATTCACCATTGTACCCTTACGCATTTTTATAAACGAAAGAGGCTTTGCTAAAGTAGAGATTGCTTTGGCGCAAGGCAAAAAGGATTTCGATAAGCGTGAGACTATCAAAGAACGCGAAAGCAAACGTGAACTTGATCGTGTTATGAAACACTAAGTAAGTATAAACGCTCCTGGCGTAAGACCTTCCCTATTTTTAAAAAGTCGCACGAAATAATTAACGTCATTGAATCCTGCTCCAAAACAGGATTCTTTTACGCTCCTAGTAAGCTTGAGAAGCTCCTTAGCTTTGATTATGCGCTGTCGAATAATGTACTCCATAGGACTTACTCCTAGCTCCTGTCTAAACATTCTAGTGAGACTAGACCTACTCATATTAGCAACTTTGCCTAGCGTATCTAAGGTCAACTTTTCTGACACATGTTTCTGAACAAACTCCTGTAAATGCCCCAGCACTGTATTTGCAGACACTCCCAATCCTAACACCAACAAAGATTGCGTCTGGAGCAATCTAATAACCAACTCTTTAAATGTCAACTCTGCCAATGCATCCTTTAAAGGGTTAGCACTTGTCATTATTTGAAAGAGCTTGTTTAGAAGTTCAGCAAGCTCAGGAGTATTATAAAGATGATACTGCTCATTGTCTAACTTCCAATTACCTGAAAGACTCATCTTAGGATAAAACTCATTGAGATAATCCATCACTCTTCCAATTTTCTCCCTACCGACAGTCAAAGCTGTACATTGTGTCGGATTACCAAATGTAGCCTCTGGAAAATCGATATTCATCCCTACGGAAGCTGGCAACACGATCATCTCACCAGGAAGATACTCAAAAGATTGAAGATTATTAATATGCATTACCTTTTTTCCCTGTATCATATTAATCATCACTATATCATCAAAGCGTAAAGGCACCTGTTGCGAGGGCTTATATGTTTCGTAGACATGTAGCTCCAGATTATCCAATGTAAATGCTCGCCTATTCTCAACAAGTGTAGAAACTTCCCGTTCACTAGAAAACGGCAACAGATGTAGTCTAGTATTATTTGTCATATCAAAAACTTTATAACCGGCAGTCACTCAAATATAACAAAAATAAAACAAACTCAGACCGCCCTGATAATGCTACTCTTTGGGATAATAGTGCTACAGTTATGAAAAATGCTTGGCTAAATTTGATAAACAAGATTTTTACACTTTATAAGTTACTAATATGAGTACGATTAAAAGACCAGCGTTCAAAGAGCGTTATGATAATTACATTGGCGGTAAATTTGTTGCGCCAGTACAAGGAAAATACTTTGACAACATATCTCCTGTCGATGGAAAGGTATTTACCCAGGTTGCGCATTCAACAAAAGAAGACCTTGAATTAGCTGTAAATGCAGCGTCAAAAGCTTTCGAGACTTGGGGCAAAACATCCGCTACAGAGCGTAGTATAATCCTCAACAAAATTGCTGACCGCATCGAAGCAAACTTAGAATATATAGCTGCTGTCGAAACCATAGATAATGGCAAAGCCGTACGGGAAACGTTGAACGCGGATATCCCACTAGCTATAGATCACTTCAGATACTTTGCTGGTGTAATTCGAGCTGAGGAAGGATCCTTGACAGAACTCGACGCAAACACGGTATCGTTGATTGTTCATGAGCCTATTGGAGTAGTTGCACAGATTATCCCGTGGAACTTCCCTATTTTAATGGCCGTATGGAAACTAGCTCCAGCGCTTGCTGCGGGAAATACTGTTGTCCTTAAACCAGCAGAAAGTACACCAACTTCTATCTTAGTTCTTATGGAACTTATTGGAGACCTTATTCCAGCTGGTGTAATCAACATCGTCAATGGGTTTGGTTCGGAACTAGGTAGAGCTTTGGTCACAAATCCAAAAGTATCCAAAGCTGCGTTTACTGGATCTACCGCCACTGGCCGCCTAGTCATGCAATATGCTACCGAGAACATTATTCCAGTCACCTTGGAACTTGGTGGAAAATCCCCCAATATCTTCTTCAACTCTGTCATGGACGAAGACGATGCATTCTTAGATAAGGCAATAGAAGGAGCCGTTCTATTCGCCTTAAACCAAGGAGAAATCTGTACCTGCCCTTCCCGTCTTCTTATACAAGAAGATATCTATGACCGTTTTATTGCGAAAGTGATTAATCGTGTAAATCAAATTAAGGTTGGCGATCCGTTAGACCCAAGCACTATGATGGGAGCACAAGCTTCAAAAATCCAAAAAGACAAAATTATGTCTTACATCCAATTGGGTAAAGAAGAAGGTGCAGAGGTCTTAACAGGAGGGGACCAGAATAATGTAGGTGCGGGCTTTGAAGATGGCTATTACATTAAGCCAACCTTATTTAAAGGGCACAATAAAATGCGTATTTTCCAAGAGGAAATCTTTGGACCTGTGCTTGCAGTGACGACCTTTAAAGATGAAAAAGAAGCAATCGAATTAGCGAATGACACTATTTATGGCTTAGGGGCTGGTGTCTGGACCCGAGATGCACATCAATTGTATCAGATTCCACGTGCTATTCAAGCTGGACGTGTATGGGTAAACCAATACCACTCTTATCCGGCAGGAGCTCCATTCGGTGGCTACAAGCAGTCGGGAATAGGTCGCGAAAATCACAAAATGATGTTGGGACATTACAGACAGACTAAAAACATGCTGATATCCTACAACAAAGAAAAATTAGGATTCTTCTAACATTAGATAGTGCCTCTCCCTATATTCGAGAGGCACTATCTTCTCTAAAGCTTTGTTATATGATTTCACGTTTAGATATTACCCCAAAAGCCTTACAACTCGTAGAAGAGCTTGAACAGAAGCATGGCCCTCTTATGTTCTATCAGGCAGGAGGATGTTGTGAAGGTACGCAACCGCAATGCTTCGAAAAAGGAGGTTATTTCCCTCGAATGAACGATGTACTAATAGGCCACATCAAAGACTATGAGTTTTGGATAGATCGCGATCTATTCGAATACTGGCAATACGCACATTTCACGCTAGATGTCCTAGATGGATTTGGCCCAGGAGGTTTCTCGCTCGAAACACCTTTAGGTAAAACATTCAAAATTCACTATCGTTTATTTACCCCACAGGAATTAGAAAATTTAGAGCCTGTAGTCCGTAACAGCTAATCTATATCCAACCCCTGCAAGACGGGAACTGGCTTTTTATTTTCATCAAGTGCAACAAAAGTAAAGAGCCCCTGAATAGCAAGCTCCCGGCCTTCTTCGTACATATGCTCCAGATAGATCTCCACCTTTATCTTTAAACTCGTACGCCCCACACTCTCTACCCTGGCAATAGCTTCAATGATACTTCCGGAAGGAATAGCTTTTTTAAAATCAATACGATCTGTAGATACTGTGACTAACGTTTTGCGACAAAACCTTGTCGCTGCCATAAAAGAAACTTCATCCATTATAGCCATTGCTTTACCACCAAACAGCGTATCATGATGATTAGTCAAAAAAGGAAAAACCGTTGTACATACACGCGTTTCGGATGCGCTTATCTTTTCTTCAAGTGTCATTTTTGAATAAATTTCCACAAAGGTAGTATTTTATCAACTACCAACTTCAACACCTATCCCTTTTAACAACAATGAAGCATTAAATATCGTACACTTTCCATCCTTCAATTTGTAATCGAACAGCATCTCTCCATTTTCTACCTGAATATCAAAATGGTAATTCTTAAGTACTCCTGCATATTCATCTTGCAAAGATGCCAGTTGTAAATCATGTGTAGCCACCATACCTTTTCCATCCATAGCAATCAATTTTTTGATGATGGCTTTAGACCCAAGATATTTATCGACTGAATTAGTACCTCTTAACATCTCATCAATCAAGACAAAGGTATCTCGCTCTTTTTCTACCAATTCCAGAATAAACTTCATCCGATCAAGCTCGGCCTTAAATGTTGATGTACTTTCATTAAGGTCGTCTTTAATACGCATGTAGGAGACGAGTTTATAAATAGGAAGCTCTAATCTTTGAGCACACACTACTGCTCCGGCATAGGCTAATACTCCATTGATTCCTACTGTACGTAAAAATGTACTCTTACCGGCCATATTCGAGCCAGTAACCAAAGCAATTCTATGATCTTGAGAGTCATAATCGTTTGACACGGCTTTCCCTTCGGGAATCAGGGGATGATTTATCCGTTTAGCTACAATTCCATTTTTACTGGTATCATCCAATAGGATTGGAGTAGTCCAATCTGAGTGATTACGTTTTAAAACAGCCAAACTACTCAGAGCCTCAAAATCAGCCATGATATCGAAAGTCTTCAGAATATTACCTTCATAGCTTTTTTTCCATTTGACAATAGCCAATACCTGCTTAAAGTCCCATAGAAATACAATATTCAGAATAGAGCCTATTAAAATATTATTCCGTGCATCAAGCTTATCCACCAATGCTCCCAAACGACGGAAAGCCACAGAAAGATTCTCCCGCTCATCCGTCATAAGACTAGCCTGTAAAGTTTTGGTCATTTCGGTAGAGAACTCTTCTTCCTCAATCATTTTAACAGCATCAGAATAAGCAATCAAAGTAGCACCTATCTTGTCTATTCGGGAAGAAAAATAACTCACTTTACCTGCCAATGCAAGTGTCCATCCTAAGTGGGCAATCCCTACTACCAATAATAGGTTCCAGATGGGAGTAACAAACAACGAAAACAACACACCTCCAAGTAAAATATAAGGTGCAACAGGTACATAAAAACGGAGTACTCCTGATCCGAAATCGAGCGCACCATCTTGGAGATATCTGGATAAAAAAGTTCGAATATTAGTTTTTTGCCCCAAGTTAAAAAGAAGCTTTTTCTGTAGATTCTGCACCCACATCCCCTTAGCGCTCAATTCAGCACTAGCCTCTTGTCGCTCCAGAATCTGTATTTTATTCGTAGCACCATTAAACCACGATGCTAAACGTTCGACTCCATCTGCTGTTGCAGCCCTGTTGACCTTTGCAAAAAGAGACTTAGGCCCAAAAACATCCAAATCTGAGACGTAGGGATGTTTGCCACTATCATAGATTTCTCCGTCACTATACATATTGCCACCTCCATCCATCAAATCGATTTCATTTTGATTGACACGCAAGAAGGCTTGGCTTTCTGCTTTTGCTTTTTCCAATCGGCTTTGTCGAAGTACGAGATAAGCAAACAGTAGGACGATAGCCAGAACGACAATCAACAATAGCCAAACACTATTTAGTTGAAATACCTTAAAAAGAGTTCCGCCACCAATCAGGATGACTCCCAATCGCAACAAGCTATTTGTATTGATTTTTTTCTCCAAAGAGGAAAGCTCTAAACTAGCCTGTTGTATGTTCTCTTGATAAAGGTCTCTCATGTTAAAGTTTTTTTACCAGGCTTTGTCACCTACTAGAGGAACAAACCTAAAAGTATCTAATTCTATTCGCTCAAAGTCATTTTCTCCGACCCGAAGGATAGTCACCATTTTCTGTGTTTTTTCATCACCAACAGGTATCACTAAAAGTCCACCTAACTTCAACTGCTGCAGCATCACTTCGGGGACAAACGGCGCTCCTGCTGTGACTATAATTTTATCATAGGGAGCGTACTGTGCAATTCCTTTAGACCCATCTCCTAAAAAAAAATGAGGTTTATATCCCATATACGGAAGCACTTGGATGGTACGATTGTACAAACTCTCCTGACGTTCGATAGTAAATACCTCCGCCCCAAGTTCCAGCAGGATACAGGTTTGATAACCAGAGCCTGTTCCTATTTCCAAGATTTTGTCTCCCCTTTTGACATGCAAGAGTTCCGACTGATAAGCCACAGTGTAGGGTTGGGAGATTGTCTGTCCATCTCCTATTGGAAAGGCAATATCTTTATATGCCTGATTCCAAAAAGTCTCATCAAAGAAGTAATGCCTCGGCACCTTCCCAATGGCTTTTAGCACCTTTACATCTTGAATCCCTCTGCTCTCAAGATGTTTTACGAGATTATTTCTCGCCCCTTTTTCCCTGTAATTATCTATGAACTTATATGCCATTATTCTTCAAAAATACCCTATTTA
>JBEBQJ010000068.1:0-23639 GCA_040395455.1 Sphingobacterium yanglingense
CTTGAAGAACGAGCTAAAGCTGAGGCTGAGAAATTAGCTGAGAAACGTGAAATAGCTCTAGAATTCAAAAAAATGGGGCTACCTCTAGCCGATATCGCCAAAGGTACAGGTCTTACTATAGCAGAGATCGAAAAGCTTTAGCTAGAATACATAGATATATAACAGATTAAGATAGCCATCCGGTACGACTGGGTGGCTATTGCTTTTTACCAGCTCCCGTGAGGGCGATGCGAGTACTTGCTTAGGTGTTGTATTACAATGATAGAAGTGTTATATTTATATATTCATAAAAAGGTCCCGCGCTAGCGGTTTATAATTGGTTTGGTATATCCCTTGTGTCCTAGCGAGGGCTATTTTGTATAACGTTTATTTATTTCTTGGTATATTCACAGTCAGAGAAATCATTGTGGATATACCGCTCCAGGCTTAATTATAAGAATTGTATAGACACACACGAAACGCGTGCGCCAGCCTCGGGGTCAAATTCGATATAAAGATTAACTTCTTTCATAATCCTATTTCAGTTTTTTAATAGCCTCACTCTGTAGCAGTGATTTCATCTGTGTGATGGCTACCTTGTTCAGTTCGATTAGCCTATCGCTTTGTGGTAATCCCTGTTGGATGAGTAATGCATTAATGCTTTCGAGATTGCTCAGTACGACTAGTTGCTCTATTGTAGCCTCATCTCGCATATTTAACTTCGTTGAGGACTTCGTCGTTCCTTTCAGGTCGGGGTTAGCTTCACGCCATTCCTTGGCCGTAACACCAAAAAGAGCTACATTGAGCAGATCTGCTTCTGTAGCATATACAAACCCAGTTTGTTGCTTAGTGATTTCGTGCGGTATGAGATTTTCTTTTATTGCATCGGTATGTATCTGGTAATTTACTTTAGCCAAGGTACGTTGCAGATTCCAGTCAAGCTTTAAGCGATCACTCTCTTCTTCTTTAAGACGTTGAAACTCTTTGATCAAGAAGAATTTAAATTCTGCACTTAACCAGGTCGCAAATTCAAAAGCTATATCCTTATGAGCATAGGTTCCTCCACCATATCGACCGGTCTTCGATACTATACCAATAGCGTTAGTCTGTTGTATCCATCTCTTGGGAGTAAGAGAGAAGCTGTTTGATCCGGATGAGTTTTTAATTCCATCGAATTCGATGGAATTAAAATTGGGATTATTAAATTGTTCCCAGAGCCCTATAAATTCTATAGTACTACGATTCCGCATCCAGTTTTGGAGAATATAATCACTCCGTTCACTGTCTCGATGCTTGGCTATATCACTCAAGGAAATAAAATCATTTTCATCATGCTTATAAATGGTAACGCTTATACCCTGAACGTCTAATTTTTTATTTTTACTCATATCTCACTTAAGTTTAATATAGTATTTTGGTTATGCTAAGATACATTTTAAAAAAAAATACTAAAAAAAATAGCTTTATTCTTTGCGTTTTGTTTTTACTCTTTCTTCCTTTTATTGCTGGCGGCTTTAGTCTCCTCTTCGGCGAGGATGATATCTACTACTACGGCTTCAAATAGCTTGGAGTCGGTACCGTCTGCTTTTTTCTTAGGTTCCTTTTTATAACGGATGATGATCTGCTCGTCTGCAGGGATCCCATTAGGGAAGAGGTCGTCTAGGCTTTTTAAGCCAAACACTTGTTTAAGAATGACGAGATGGCGAAGATTATATTTTTCAGGATGGCTAAGTGATTCACATTTACTGACAAAAGTTATAGCCAATCTCATTTTGTCGCTTAATACCTCTTGTGACCAACCTCTATCAATTCGTAAATCTCTTACAGTAAGCATTAATTCATATTCTAATCTTAGTATCGCTTTGCTTTCGTAAATATCATCCATCTTTATAAAAATTTAACCTACGAATATTTGTAGGTTGTAAAACTTGTTTGTATATTTGTGTAGCCAATCTAGGATTGGTTGTAAAATAGTTAACTACCTCTGCGTAAGCAGAGCGTGAGTTGAACGAGCCTCAAATCCAAAGAGTAGCAACTTTAAATTAACACGAGGCAACAGGTTCGACCCACGTCTAAAGATATTGTGTATCTTTACGCAGTCTTTAGGCAGGGTCCTGTTGAATACTGTGTTAGGGGATGCTACTCCCCTGGATTTGGTAGGAGACAGGTAACCCTGCCTTGTGCATTTTCGCTCGTTCATCATAAACCAAATGATAAATGATTATGAGGACGAAAATTAAAACCAACAAAAGCCATCCAGCACCGATATTCCATCGGTCGTTATGGTATTCCGAACGCTTACATATTAAGAACGTACCGGCCTCGCCGGAATAATTTCAAATTTTAGTAAACAGAAAAGGAATAGGAGAGGTGGTAAACTATGTCGTCATGCCGAGCGTAGTCGAGGTATCTAAAAGCTATATATTTAAACCTATATAGTTAATAGACCTCTCCACAAGGTCGAGGTGACGTTTACTGTCACTAGGTCTCCGATGTGTTTGTTAAAAAAACTTACCTTTCGCAATGACGCTTTAAAGAAACGTTAAAGCCCTTTTCTGTAATCCGACCTCTTTCATATGGAAACACTATTGTTTGCATTGGTTAGAAATCGGTTACTATCTGTTTAAAATCGCACCTTAAAGATAGTTTAGATTTTAAATACAAGCAAATATTGTGTGTTTTAATTTTATTGCCTTGCAATAATTTGGAGGTCGGTACTTTTATTTATTTCTAGAATGGATGGTATAAAACCGATTATAAGCCAAGAATAACCAATTAAATCCATTCAGAAATCACACTAGATTTTTGAATCTGTAATGGTGTCTTGCCATTGCATAGAATCCTAAAAAATGAAGAATTTTATTGGGGGTGGGAGAGGTATGGCCTTTGGCCAGAGTGACAAAGTAATGAAGTTACAGCGTGACAAAGACCTTTCAAGTCGCCCAAAAGAACAAAATATAAAGTATCCTTTGTCGTATTGTAGACCTCTCCGCTACGGTCGAGGTGACGTAGTGCGTGGATGTAGATTGCCATCAGCTACTAGCTATTTCCTATCAGCTTTTACAATAATATTCTGTGTGTTGTTTAGTAGTCTCGGGATAAGCGGGGCGGTCGCTCAGACGCAGTCGGGGTCTGTACTTCAGGGAGAGGTACGCTCGGCTGCCGATGGGCAGGCTATCGAAGGAGCTTCGGTCACAGCAGATAAGAAGCATGCGCGCACGGATAGTGAGGGAAAGTTTACCATCAGCGTGGATAAGCCTATAGGGGTATTACTAATAAAACATATCGGATATAAGGAGCAACGGGTTGCCTATGAGAATACGTCTACTACATTAAATATCGCCCTACACACTGGTGAAAAACAGATTGAAGAAGTGGAAGTGGTATCTACCGGATACCAGAAGATACCTAAAGAAAGAGCTACGGGGAGCTTTGAGTTTATTGACTCCGCATTATTTAATAGGAAGGTGTCTACCGATTTCCTAAGCCGACTGGAAGATGTGGTGCCGGGATTGGCTACTATAAAATATAGACCCAATAATAGGGGAGATCTCCTAAATGTCAATATTAGAGGGCAGAGTACATTGATGTCAGAGGTATGGCCACTGGTCGTAGTAGATGGTATTCCCTATGAAAATAGATTTGGTGATCTTGGTTACGGCACTTTTAATAATATCAATCCCAACGATATTGAAAATGTAACTGTGCTAAAAGATGCTGCTGCGGCATCCATATGGGGAGCCCGTGCCGGCAATGGTGTGATTGTGATCACAACAAAGCGAGCCAAGTTCAATGAGAAGATCAATCTGTCGGTCAACAGTAATATCAGCATAAAGCAAAAACCTGATCTCTACTACCTGCCCCAGATGCGGACTACAGATTACATCGACCTGGTAAAAGAGCTGTTCAACAATGGAAGATTTGATTGGGACTTAGAAGATTGGGCAAGTAATCCAGAGCCTATTATCAAGCTGATGGATCAGCAAAGAAAGAATCTCCTAACAGAAGACCAGTTAAATGCAGAGCTGAATAGACTTCGAGGTATAGATATGCGGGACGATTTTTTAAAATATATCTATCGCGAGAGCGTCAATCAACAATATAGTGTAAGGCTCAATGCCGGGGGTGATAAGGTAAATACATCGATCGGGATTGGGGTTGACAAAAACTTAGAAGAATTGCTCACCTCTAGGTACAATAGGTGGAACCTACAGTCGAATACACAGATCAAAGCTACAGACCGTCTCATGCTTAATCTTGGTATTACGTATACAGAATCCAAAAAAGTAGCCAGTTTTCGCCCTGTAGCCTATAATGGTTTGGCAAATGGTGTTTCCAACTGGCCTTACATGCAGTTTGCAGATGCAGAGGGAAGGCCGCTAACGGTCGATATGCCCGGATTTAGCCACGCATTTAGGGATACCGTAGCTGCTGGTCGTTTGATGAGCTGGGACTATATACCGCTCGAGGAGATTCATCAGACAAGGCAAACGCAGCTCAATCGGGATATGATGGCCAATATCTCTTCAACGTATACATTGCCCTTTGGGTTGAGTATTACAGGACTTTATGCCTATCAGCGCAATCTCAACCCTATCGAGGACTGGTACGGAATAGCAAGCAATGTACAGCGTAACAGGTTGAACGATTTTGCCAATTGGAATGCCAAAGAGGTAATCTGGAATATACCTAAGGGGGATTACTATGGAGAGCGTATCTGGAATAGCAGTGTGCACCAAGGCCGGTTGACTTCTTCCTATGAAAAGCAGTGGGAAGAGCATGATCTGAATGTATTTGCCGGCTTTGATATCCGCAGTACACAAAAGGACTTCCGTACAGTACAATATGAAGGTTTTGATCCTGAAACGGGGTCTTTTCAATCTATGGCGCACGGCAGAGAGGTTCCGGTCTTGAACGGTCTCTTTGGAACGGATAAACTTCCTGACAATAATTTTTATCAGGCTTTACACAATCGTTTTGTGTCTTATTATATGAATGGCGCTTATACATACAACAAGCGCTATATCATCAGTGGCTCTGCTCGTAAAGATGCTTCCAATTTGTTTGGAGTGCGGACCAATGACAAGGGCCAGCCTTTTTGGTCTGTCGGTGGAGCATGGCTATTATCCAAAGAATCCTTTATCGATGAAAGTCTTTTTCCATTCTTAAAATTGAGAGTGACCTACGGATATAATGGAAACGTAAATACTGGTGTGTCCGCTTATCCAATTATTTACCTTTCGCCAAGGCCGAATACAGTCACGGGTGAGAATTATGCCGAAATGAGTACCCCACCAAATCCACTGTTGAGATGGGAACGCGTAGGTAATCTTAATCTGGGATTGGATTTTGGAATAAAGAATAACGTACTGAGTGGAAGTATCGAATACTATCGAAAGACACCAAAAGATTTAATTGCTGCGGGACAGATCGATCCTACGACAGGTTTTCTGTCTATGCGGATCAATACGGCAAACCTGGATACCAGAGGGTGGGATATAGCGCTGAATGCGAAACCTGTGTCCAGGAACAACTGGCTTTGGAATTCGAATCTTGTTTTTTCTACCTCCACAACCAAGGTAACAAAAGCATTTCTAGCGAATAATACGGCACGCAACAATGTGAGCAAACCCTTGTCTGTTCTTCAAACACCCATCGAAGGAATGAATCTTTTTAGCTTACTCAGCTATAGGTGGGGAGGGCTTGATCCAGAGGATGGTACGCCTATGGGATACCTGGAGGGTGAAGTATCAAAAAATTATTCCGCAATTACGGGCGCCAAAGTGGAGACTTTGGTAAATCACGGCTCGCAGATACCTGTATACTTTGGATCATGGCGCAATAGCGTGCGTTACAAATCATTGGAACTTTCATGGAATATTTCCTATCAATTAGGACATAAAATGATAAGGTCTTCATTTATTAATTCCGAGTTTTTGGACCTCAAATTTGGACATACGGATTACCAGTACCGCTGGCAGAAGCCAGGGGATGAACTGACGACAGTGGTTCCGGCTTTTACCTATCCAAACAATAGTATGGGAAGTGATTTTTATCGGAGTTCGTCTGCATTGGTCGAGAATGCAGGCAATATTAAACTGCGCGATATACAGATGAATCTTCGGATTCCGCAAATGGCCCGCTATGGCATGAAGGATCTGCGTGTATATGCTTACTTACAGAATTTAGGAACTATCTGGAAAGCCAATAAACACGGTATTGACCCAGAATTTGGCAGATGGTACCCAGACCCGTTGATGACCTCGTTTGGACTCAGTTTTAACTTCTAATAACAATTGATATGAGATACGTAAATATAATCCATCTGCTTATCGCTCTACTATGCAGTTCATGTGCCGATTTTTTAGATAAGAAGCCTGATATAAAACTGGTAGTGCCCAAGACGCTGACAGATGCTGACCTGTTGCTCAATGACTATGCTACTATGAATACAGGTTACCCTGTATGGGGAGAGATCGGGACAGATGACTACTACCTGACTGTACAGCGATGGGAGGCACTGTCCAACTATGAGCAACGTATGGCTTATGTCTGGGCCGACGCACCTTATACCGATGCTGTACAATGGCAGCGCCCATACAAAGTAGTATATATTGCTAATCAGGTTTTGGATATCCTGAATCAGCTGCCAAATGGCAAGACCTCGGATGACTACAGGCGGGTAAAAGGGGGAGCTCACTTTTATCGCGCATTTGCTTTTCATCAGTTGCTGGGTATATACTGTCCTGCTTACGTGACCGATAAGGCAGCCAAGGAGCTTGGCATCCCTTTAAGGTTGACACCGAATGTGGACGAAAGGTCTTTGCGTGCGTCGCTAAAGGAAAGCTATGATCAGGTAATTGTCGATTTAAATACGGCAATAGCTAATCTCCCTTTTGTAGAAATCGTAAAGGGGAGACCGTACAAAGCTTCAGCGTATGCAGCCCTATCTCGTGTCTATCTGGATATGGGAGATTTTGAACAATCCTATCGCTATGCAGATTCGTGTCTGTCCTTAAGGCCGGAGCTCTTGGATTTTAATACGCTTTCCGTTTCATCCAATTTTCCAATACCCCGATTCAATGTGGAGGTCTTATTTCCTGCACTGGCTACAGTTGCAACACCTATGGCCGCAACTACGGCATTAATAGATACTTTGTTGTATGGAACCTATTCCAATGACGATTTGCGTAAGAAGGCATTTTTCAAGCCAAATAGCAACCCTGTAAATTCTCAATATTATAAGGGCAGTTACGATCAGAGTACTATACTGTTCTTTGGTATTACCACTAGCGAGATGTACCTGATCAAAGCAGAAACAGCGTGTCGGATCGGAAAATATGAAGAAGCTAGGCAGACAATGAATACACTTTTACGATCGCGATGGGATAAGAATAAAACATTTAACCCAGTAATAGAATCTGATAGTGAGCTATTGCTACGGATCATATTGAACGAAAGACGTAAAGAGCTCGTGTTTCGAGGAAGACGTTGGTCTGATTTAAAAAGACTTAACCTCGAATCTCGTTTTCAGGCTACACTGAAACGTATCGTAGGTGATAAGACCTATATACTGCCGCCCAACGACCTGCGCTACGCTTACCGGATATCTGAAACTGTGTTGGAGCTAAGTGGCATCGATCAAAATAAACGATAATTGAATCTTAATGATAAATGATACAAAATGAAATACTTTAAAATTTTTATAATCGGGGTTTACAGCATGTGCTGCTTTTTAGCATATGCACAGAAGGGGAAAGCTGTGGATCTGTCCAAAGCTTTGAAGGTTGGCGATACTTTCCAACCTCCAAAATCGGTGAAGCTCATTCGTGGCAATGAAAGCAGGATAGACTGGGAGAAGTTGGAAGATAAAGTGGTATTGCTGGATTTTTTTGCTACAACTTGCGGCACCTGTATACAGATCATGCCCCATCTACAGGAACTAGAAAAGGAGCTTGGAGGTATATTTAAGGTGCTGGTAGTTACCGTACAGGATAAGCGCACGATGGCCGATTTTTTTAAAAAGAACAGTTATCTCAAAGAGCATAATGTCAATCTTCCGGTTATCTATAGTGATGATTATCTAAAAGACTTATTTCCTCACTTAACGATTCCTCATTCTGTACTATTATACAAAGGAAAAGTACAGGCTATCACCAAAGATGGGTTTGTTAATAAAGAGAATATACTTAAACTTCATCGTCAAGGTCAGATTACATTGCCCCTTAAAGATGACTTTGGTAAGGGCGAGATGTTGGCAAAACTAGGTGCCGGAAATACGGGACTGACTGCGGGGGTTATATTTTCGGGATATCAAGAGGGGGTGGATTATCAACCGTGGAGATTTGAGCAGGATAGTCTGACCGGACTGCATAAGAGTTCGGTTTATAATGCCAGTATGTATGGAGCACTTTTAAGCTTGGCATCTAGAGCTAAGATTAAAGAGAGTTATGTTCCAAGATTTGACCGCGTGATTTGGAACGTAAAGGATTCCACTAAGTATGAAAATTTTTCGGAACAGCCCAGCGACGTGTGGTTAGTTGACCATGCTGTATCTTATGAGCGGTATGATATGCGTGCCCGTGTAGATTCCATACAGGCACGTATTATCATGGATGACTTTGTAAATCTTTATGGAGTGAGAGCCTATGAAAGTACCAAGAAGATGCCCTGTTTGGTTTTAAAGATATGCCCTGTCGTAAACTATGAAGGAAAAGACACTGGGAGTAAAATGACATATACGGGAACTACGGTACTGACGAGTTTTCTGGATTACGTTAATAAGTTCCCACCTGCGGTGGACGAAGTAAATAAGGATATGAAGATACGTCTGGGTACCTACGAAACGTTGGAGGATCTGAATAAGCAATTGGCCACCTATGGGATAAGAGGAGAGATTGAAGAAAGGGAAATTGAAGTTCTTGTAATTGAAGAGGTGGATTGATGAAAGCAGAAGGGTATGGCTCATCACCATACCCTTTATTGTTTATTCAAATCGGCAATGCTGCCGACCCCGGCTTAACGTCGTTTTAAAAACACGTTTGCGGTATTCGTTTGATTCTGCAATGCCTGCACCATTTCTAATGCAATAGCAGTATCGATAACAGGTTCCGAATTGCTATCTTCTTCTGCCTGGATTGCACAAAGTTGCTGACGCGGAGTCGAACAATCCGAAGGTGCAGATGATCCATAGAGCGTGTAATCGCTCGGGCTAGCTGGATCAGAACCTGTATAATGAAACCATTTTAGTGCCATAATATTGAAATTACGTTACTTAGATTTATGAATTGCTCCTTATCCACTGCTTATTAACTTAAGATCTTACAGTTATAACCGATCTCATTGCGTCCAATTTTTCTGATCAGTCATAGGCCCTTTCTTTGCCTCTCCCGAGGGCTTTTCAAAGACGACGTCAGGACTCCTTATTGGTCATCTCGTTTGTGGTGTACCGCCTCACGGGTATACCGCGAATTTACGCCGTATCCGTTTGAATAGCGGCCGGTAGCAATAGCTTCGATTTCGGCCACCTAGATAGCGCATAGGGTAGGTCTGCCCCCAGGAGGGATGGCCTATAGTCGCGGAGTGTATCCGCAAGGCCTGGTGTCTACCTGCTTTTGCGATATCCGATGGATGATATGGGACTACTGCTGTCATTTTGTAGAGTTATCGTGTTATTCCCGACTATGTCGGGACTTCGTTGCACTACGCAAGTGAACGTGTTTTACAGTTATTTAGCTCCTTATTGTTCATACGAAGTTCGGGAAGACTTTTATCTTGGGCATATGCCATTGGTATATAAGTTACTGTCGCATGTGGTAGTGTAAGGCTTTATAGTATTCCCGATAGTTACTGATGCCGAGGTAAGACATACGTTGCACCACGGTCAGGTGGGCAAAGATCTGCGGACGGGCGATAAATAGGGCATGCAGGCGCTGGATCACGGGTAAGCGTAAGATATGTACCTGTTCCTGTAAGCGCAGCTGCCGATGCTGCTGTAGGATCTGATAGATTTCTTTCAGCTCCGGAAATTTTGTTAATGCTTTCTGCAGAGCTGTAATGGGTATTTCATAGAGTGTCGTGGGCTGTAAAAACTGGATGGCCAAAGGTTCCCTACTGTTGGAGAAGGCGTGCTTGCTACCTGTAAAGCAGCCTTGTTGCGGACATAGGCGTTCGATATATTCGTTGTTTCCTTTTTTGTAACCTATCTTGGCGACCAACCCGTCCAGTACAAAGCACCATCTGGGGATAAGCTCTGCTTCTTGCTTATACCATTCATTTTTTACATAAGTTTTTATGTTGCCCTGAGATTGGATAAAGTCCAGTGCCTCGGGGCTGAGCTTGCGGTACTGTGAAAAAAAATGAATTAACCCTTTCATAGTGCATTGTTTATTTTTATACATGAATTTTACCTCCTTTCCTTGTATTGGATGGATGCGGTCTTGACGGTACTTGCTACATCAGTGGAGGCATGTCCAAGGGATGAATTATGAATAGGAATACTAGTCTGTTTGCGATAGGGATAATACCAGGCGCATAGATTGTACCATATCATGAGGGCCGAGAAATGATATAGTCCAATAGTCAGGGCTATACCCACATGCATAGCGATGGTCGTTATACAGATAATTCGTCGGTACATTGTTCCTAGCCAAGCCAGCGCATAACCGAGCTCCAACAGCACAACACTTATTCCTATAATGACCCAGCACATGGGCCAGCTCCCCCAGTGAAGGGGAATATCAAAGAGGTTGCCCGGGAATGGCTGCTGCACTGCCTTCCAGATGGCTTCGCCATTCCACCAGGTCGGTCCCATAGCCTTGCCCAGTCCGCCAAAAAAGTAGACCACGACGAGCTGTGCCTGCCAGAAGTAAACTCCTTTCCGTAGCCATTTGTGCTGGCTGTCGGTTCGAGGGGGAGAGCCAAAAAGTAGACTGAACAGCAGGCCAGTTTGTGCCAGATAGTCTGCACCATAGGCCCAGCGTAGATCTGCCATAAAAAGGCCATGATGGAGCAATAGAAGGATGGAGCTGGAATAAGGTATCCACCTGCCAAAAACCAGACAAAGACAGCATATGCTGTATAGCGTCGCTGTGAGATGGATCCACATAGGATGGGCACTGCGGAATAGTTCCTCCCAGTTCCAACCGCTACCGCTATGCCAGTAGGGAAGCAGTTCCGCATCGTAGACGCTGTGTGGGCCGTAGAGAAGGGGCAGGTCGGGCCAGAGTTGCAGCATCTCGATCCATAGCAGTATGCCGATACCGCGTGGCAATAGCTGTAGCCCGTCACCAAAAGTACGTGCTGCTGTATAAGGGTTGTTTCTGCTGTGTCGGATGTTCATAAATAGGTATTATCATTTTGTTGGTTTGTTTTTTTGAGCGGAGCTCGTTTAGGCTTGGTATACGTATGCTATAGATCCGAAGTCGGATCTTGCGGTCAGGATATTGGCATTGTACATGGTTGTAAAGGCTTTGGGCAGTGGCACGGGCCAGTGCTGGAGCCTTGGTCTGATCGTTTCCAGAGCGCCAGCCTTCCAGCGCTTCAAGCAGGGTACAATACCGGATCTTGCTGGCGGTAGTACGTAGACCTGGGTACGAGAGTCGAAGTACGCTCGGTGTTCGTGCACAGTATACGTCTATCCGACTTGAATAAATGCTACCCACCTGTGGACTGTAAAATCCGTAGCATCCATGGATACCGGCCAGTTGTGCATAGTGATGAAATCCCGGTTGGCTGCAGAGTTTCTGCATAGCATGGGTAATCGGATCCACGGCTGATGTTACGCCGCTGGAAGGTAGCTGCATATTGCAGATATTGTGTAGGAATACCAATCCAAGATGGAGTACCAAGCCTATAGATCCGATTCGTTGTAGCATCTTATCCTCGGTTAGTTGTACGGTGTAAGATAAAGCTCCAAAGCCTCGTCATTACTCAGCTTTGTGGGCTTTTTTGGCGCAAAAATTTTAGTGCCCAAGCGATCGTAGTCTATTGGATCTGATGATTGTACAACAGGGGGCATAGGGGCATCAAGAGCATGCTGGAGATCACTGTAAAGCGCGAGGACCATAACTAGGCAGGTGCATAAAATGAGTTTTTGTTTAGTTTTATTGTTCATATTATTTAAATTTTTATTGTCTTAAAAATCTTATCTATCGGTAACTTTTATGTCGCGAAGGGCTTTTTTAGGGTATTTAGTGGTTTATTTTGTAACTTCACCTATTAACCGAAGTGAATTTTAAGCTAAAAATGAATCTATACACCGCCCTAATTATTGACGATGAGAAGAACGTGCGACTAGATGTTGCAGATGCTTTGGATATCTCCGAGCTGTTTACTATAGTCGATGCATATGGATCTGTAGAGACGGCGCTGGAATATCTGAGGACAGACGACAAAGTCCTGGATTTTATCTTTTGCGATATACAGTTTGGTAAGGGGATGTCGGGCATAGAGGGGGCAGAAGAACTGCGCCGGCATTGCAGGTTTTTTATTTTCTTTACCGATCATTTCGACGATTACTTGCGTGAAAATGCTTTATTGAAGCCTGATGACTATCTATCCAAACCGGTGCAGCTGGAAGATATCCAGCAATTGATGGCACGTCTAGGCTTGCGCCAATCATTGGAGCAGGCAGAGCGAAGAATCTATGCTTTGCAACCACCACAGGAAGAGGTAGAAACCTCTGGACGGAAGCGAAAAACGAATCGAAGGATACGAGCGCGGGTGCCGATACTGTTGAAGGATGTGATCAAAGTGGAGCGTGAGGGCAAATTCCTCCAGATATATGGTGCAGGTACTCAGGGGACACTCGTTTTGCTGGGGCAGTTGCGGATGGCGCTTAGGGACTTTTATGAGCAGTTTAAAAAACTGGATGTCTTCATACCACCAAATTCCTCAGTATTGATCAATGTGGCGTATGCGACGAAGATGAGCATTCATGCCATTGTTTATTATCACGATAGGAAGGTATTGGTGACCGATGGCTATCGGCGCAAAGTCAGAGCATATCTGGAAAGGAATAGGGTATAAGTATGCCTTATCGTTCGGTCGGAAATACGGAGCTACGTATAGTCGCGGGGGTATCTGTCTTTCTGGTATACGCTTACGTTATCATAATAGCGGCGTATGCCTTTTCAGGTTGGATAGATTTATTTTTTATGTTGATGACATTGCTCCTTCTTTTTTTGTTGGCCATTTGGTTCATTTTACCGAGGGCTACCGGAGATAGAAAGTATGCTCTTGCTTGGATTATGTTAGGCTTTATAGGGATCGACCTATTGGTATTTAGCTTGTCGATAGCAATAAGCATGATGTTAGGAGGGTTTGTATGGGATGGTAACTGGGATATCAGCAATTATCAACACGTGTGGACTGCTTATATAGCGACCAACTCATTTAGTTTTCTCTACTATATGGTGCGTCATGGGATTTCTAACTGGGGAGAGTTCCAGCAGCAGAATTTCGAGCTTTTGCAGGTACGTAGAGGAAAGAAGCTATTACGGCAGCAGGTGGCGCGGCAGCACTTCTTTCCGCATTTCATGAAAAATACCATGAGTGCCCTGCGGGCGTTGACCCGACGGGATGTAAGCCGTAGCATAAGTTGTATCGATCTTTTGATGGCGCTCTTTGTTTATAGCGTAAAGCATCAAGATACACGCTTTGTGTTACTGAAACAAGAACTGGAACAGGTGGACCGGTTGCTTGAAATTTATAGCCTGCGTCGGGAGGATGAGGAGATTATGCTGGATATACGCATAGGGCAGGGCGTCACTGACGAGCTGTGTATCCCCTATATGTTGCTATTGACACTAGTCGAAAATGCCTGCGAATACGGAATATGTACAGACGAGCATAAGCCCATCCTGATCGATTTGTACTGTATTACCCCCGAAAGCCTTACGATACGCGCGATGAACTGGATTCCTGCAACTAAGAAGCGTAATCCGATAGCCACGGGGCGGGGGTTAAAGCTCTTACACGATTATATAGTCGCGATGGACCCGATGAATACGATTTTCGTGGAGCAGACAGGGCAGTGTTTTGAGGTGATCATCACCCTGAATATAGCTGTTTTTGCCGAAGCACCACACGATATCTCCTAGACCTTTATCTTATTTTCCATATCTTGTTTGTATTATAAACTTACCATCTCTTGACGGCATACCGGGATTCTGTATATCTACCTACTAGTCTGTCTGTAAATATAAAGGGACGTATCGGGATTTTTTGGTCTTGTCTGTACTTGTGCAATCGGTGGTCTTAACACACTAAGATCATGATTCGATTATTATCCACTCTTGTCAGACTGGCCGGGGATATCCTGGCCTGCCTGAATCATATCGTACAATTACTACAAGCGTCTGGTCTACCGGATTCCGCTGGAAAGATAGATGCTCCTGCTAAAAATGATACGGCACCTCCGCCTGAAAAGCCAGATATAGATGCTTATACCGAAGAGGAGTTGTGCACGGTTGGTGAGGCCTGTCTGGCGATGAACGTATCACGTTCGCATATCGATAGAATGCGTAACCGTGAAGAGTTTACTAAGCTCGAAAATAAAAATGGACGTGTACGCCTGGTGAAGGCGGAAGTTGAAGCGGCAAAAATTTGGTACTCTAAAAGAAAAGGGAAGCTGTAAGCTTTTTGCATGTGCACAGTTCACAAACGAATAAGGACAAGTCTATATCAAGTACGCCGCTGGTCAATACCGATCAGCGGCGTTTTTTATTAAATTATCGGCTTATTGTAAATGATAGGTGGTTGTCCCCTTTAGCTGTGTCGTGGATCTTTTTAAGAGGATCTGTCCACGTTTCCGTCTTGTGGCTGATGCAATTTGGGCGGCTTCAGTTCGGTTTGGCTTCTGTCTTTACGACGAAGGGAATAGGCTTCATTAATTTAGGGCGAGCTGCTGTTGAAACAGGTTGGTGACATACGAATCTGTTGTTGCGGTCGCTGGCTTATGATTAGCGACGTTGGAATTTGGTTCGGCGATTAAAGGATGTTGGTCAGCGGTATATCCTTTTTATTGCGCGGTTACTTATTTTGGTCTAGCTGTAAACGCTTTCGACTAGTCGGCGAATCCTTTTGGTTGTGTGGTTTATCTAAATAGTGATGCCATTGATTCATTACATGGGATCACTCTTCGTTTCATACCCTTTAGTTAGCTCGTTCGGTTAGCGGTATTCGGGTATAGAATTCCCGCTTTTCTATTTGTGGTTATGGATGATTGGTTTCTGTTTGCCGTATTGTGCTTTTGATCGATGACGCTGTTCAATGGTTACATAGTGGAACTGTTTGCGGTGGCGACTAATCTGTGCTGTTCCACGGAAAACGCATATGGATTAGCGGAAAACTCATTTTCGATACCGACCTATTCAAACCGAATACGACAAACTTTTTAGCGAATAGCTTTCGTCAAGTTGCGTCAGAATCGACCATCTATTCATCTTGTTGCACCACGTTGCGTCAAAAATTTCATTTTTCGGGCTTCCAGGCCATATTTGGATCATGAACAGCAACAAAAAGTTTTCGCCGCGTGGGCCACCTTGTCAGGATTAATGATTAATTGTGAATGGTTAATGACATCCATAACTACATAATCTTATAACCCTCATAACTACATAACAAATAATAATATCATGAGAAAAGAAAAAGTAATTAGCAATTATAAGGCACTCTCCGATTACGAGCTGTCTACGTTGGCAGGACGTGTGTTAAAGGCGATGCAGGAAACAAGCACACAGGCAAGCTTTCCGAATCCTAATCCCGGACTTACAGATCTGGAAACTATCGTCAACGATTATATTACCAAACATGAAATCGCTAGCAGGCGAGGTTCGGCACTAGAGATCAGCTTGAAGAACGAAAGTCGTGATGCACTACTCTTCGCGCTGAAAAATCTGGCACACCATGTCAACGAAGTGGCCAATGGACAGTTGTCCTTGCTATTGAGTACCGGACTGGTATTGGTAAGCAAACCGAGTAGCTCCGAGTTGCCATTGGTGACCGCTCGTATACAGCTGCGTGACGGACGGATCTCCGGTCAGATGCGCTTAGACTTTACTCCGCTCAAAAGAGTTTGGGAGTATGAAGTAGAAGTGGGACGGGAAGATGCTACCAATACGGTGGAATGGTTTGAAACCTTCAATACGACTTCATCACGGGGCAATGTCCTGACCGATAGAACACCCGGAATCAAATACTTCGTACGCGTGCGGGCTCGCAACAGTAAAGGCATGGGAGACTGGTCAGAAGCCGTATCCTTGATAGCACGATAGGGAAGTAGTGACACAGTAACGAAGTGACTAAAGTAGTGACACAGTGACGAAGTGGGAAATTTTGCTCGTCACTGGTCACTCGTTACTCCTCACTGGTCACGCATCACTACATAACTTTTATCACCTTCATAACGCTATATCATGCAAACAACAATCAATCCCTCATGGCTGGCCCAGGGCTGGTCAGAGGAACTAACACTCAAGCAAAAGCTATTCTTCGGCTTTTTATTTCTGGTCATCGCTTGGATCATCGTCTCTACCGTATTGCAGCTGCTCGATCCCGCTATAGGCATACTCGATTTCGGGATACTGACGGTTGCAGTCTTTGGACTGCTCGTAGGCTGGCTGGCCATCTATATCAGTATGTGGCTACAGGAGCTACTATGGCATCCCTTTAAATCTTTTCGTAAACAATTTGGTCAACATTTTAACCAATTAACATCATGGCAACAATGTATTCTTTATTTCTCGGTTTTCTTCTTACTGTTGTATGCGGTGATAATGGCAATGGTAGTAGTGTTCTAGATGTGTTCAAATCATCAGTAGTAAACGGTTTTTATACCCTTTATCAAGGGAGGGATTTTCATTTTTTCCTTGATGAAAAAACGAAACAAAAAAATCAAGGCTTGGTCGCTCAACCTAAATTTAATTTGTGTTCTCTAAAAATCAAAAACTCACTACGTTCAAACAGTTTGATTTTCTTAACGAGATCACTATTTAAATTTTTAACGGTCTCGCAACCTAGGCCGTTTTATTTAGCTGGTGCCAGCAGTTCCTTACAATTCGGATCAATGTCGCCTTTGAAGCTTTTGACACTAGCAGAAGGATGCACTACAGTACAGTCAAAAGGTTCGAGCGACAAGGCTTGGACACTTGGCCGATACCAAGTGTCACGCCCGTCTGGCATGGAAGACAAAAGAAGCTTAATAGTAGTTATTGCTTCAAAAGAACTAGGCGTTCGCGAAGTTACTGGTAACAACGACGGCCCACGTATCGAAGAATACCTCCGTTATACAAACCTGGGCCCGCATCACGAATGGTGCGCGGCCTTCATATCCTGGTGCTACGGTCAAGCTGGATTCAGCGTTCCACGTAACCCATGGTCTCCCGCATTATTACCCAAAGCAAGACAGATCAGTAAAGACCAATGTCGATCGGCAGATGTATTCGGAATTTACGGTTCGGCCGTCAAACGCATCAACCATGTGGGACTGGTTAAAGAAAAGCAAGGCAAGTACATCGTGACAATCGAAGGTAATAGCAATAATCGAGTCGAATCCCGACGGCGACATCTCAAGACAGTGTATGCAATAGCCGATTGGGTTGAATAATGTTAACCAGTGAACTTGTTATCTTGTTAACTTGCTCACTTCACATCTCGTTAACACGATAACTCCATAACTCTCGTAAACATGAAACACATCACCCTTGTCCCAATTTGCGGGATCCTCATCTTCTTTACTATGCTCACCTTTCTCAGTTGCCGTACGACAAAGCAAAAAAGCGAAAGGCTCCTAATGGCACATCAGCGGGCACAGATCAGCAAGCACAGTCAGCAGATTCAAGGGGTATCCATCCTCGATAGTTCCAATCGAGGGTGGTTCTTCAGGTCGGATACGGCCTTCTATTACCATCCCGATAGCGGTCTGTATGCCCGCAATGGTATATTGTCCTTTTGGGAAGCAGGCGTAAAAAGCAAGCAATGGCTCTCCCGGCAGGATAGTGTTTACCAGCATAATGCTGAATCGGTAGATACACATTTCTTTTCCACGCATTTACAGAAATTATCCCAGCAGAAATGGATTCCGATCATGGGAATCCTGCTGCTGTTGGTCTGTGGCTATGGTATATGTTACATTGGTAAGCGGTTCATTTAGATTACGTAATGGGTTGTCTTTCCATAATCTGTTGTTTGTAACTCAGCTTAATTACAGAAAGATAACGATTATAACATAGAAGATGGTGTAGAAAGGTTTATAAAAACATCTTTTCCTCCTACAAAATGAAATGGTTTCTCCCTACACAATACTTATCTACACACCAAATCAAGGCAAGCGAAAATCCCGGCTCCCCCAATCGCTAACCACGAAAGCCAATCCTTGAATTTGTTGTTTTTGTGCTTTAGATACCCGATATGCATCAGCATATGCACGACGAAAAAAATATCCATGTACCACATAAAACTTTCATTTTCGGTGATGCCGCTAAGTTGAATACTTAAGAAGAAAAACAATGGCACATGAGCGAGAATAAATATCGTCCTCGCTAATTGCTCATTGATCAACTCCAATAGTGGAAAAATTCGCCACTCTTTACATCGTACAGCGTCGATCTCATGAGCCAAGAAGAAAGACAGAGCCAAATAAAATAAAAAGTAGTTAGGCATAAGATAAAATAATGTCAAGCGGTGTTACAAATGAGAGCCTAAAAATAGGAAGAAATTATCGTTTATTATTGTAAATTTCCTATTGTAGCGATAATGTAATTGATGATTTCTATAATATATTAAATTAGAGTATTTTATGTCTTTTCCATGTATCATGACTCCCAAAATCTGACTCCAGTTTTGAAAGAGCTATGTGATCATGAAATCGACTTGGAACGCTTCAGTGATGTATATCTTGATTTGGCCTGAGCTACTGTAGGGTTTGAAAGACCTTTTTGGGGAAAATGATGATGGAGAAGGAAAGGATGTGTCAGGCAATTGCAATATCGGGTAGCTATAAGGTGTTTAATACTCCTGAACAGGTCAGATATGTAAAATTATCCAATTAGAGTGCTCAAGCTTCGATCTAATTTACCTGACATCTGTAGACCTTGTTATGATCACGTTTTATATAGATGTTACTGGTCTAGATTTGTAATTACAAATAGATAATTATTTCATCAAGGATTGCTCTAATCTAAAAGAAGCTTTAATTTTTTTAGATTTCCCCTATATTTTAAATACTATGCTTGAAATTCACCTGTTATTGCGTGTTTTTTATCTGATTAAAGTGTTCATATTGAGGTGCTTTTGTTTTGGGTTGAAAACGAAGATATTATGAAAGCATTAAATCGCAATTATTTCCTTTTATCAATAGGCTTGTTTATCATTAACCTCTTAGTCTGTACAAATATAGCCGAACAAAGTGTAATCTCTAAGGAACTGATTTCTACCGATAGAGAAGAATTTGAAACCATTTGTGAAAAGATTTTAACTTATTTTGATGATAGTAAGGGCTGTTTTTTCTTAGATCCAGATATTTTAAAGCAAGGAATAACTCCTAATCTTGAGCATAGGATGCGAACTGATATCTGCACGGATCCAGTTATTGGAAAAAAATGCTGATTACCCTCAGTTACCAGAAAAAGATGTTTTGATTGATGTCACAGGAACGTGGAAAGTAGAAGAATATAATGGACAAGACAATGTAAATGTATTTTATGCTACAAAGTACGAACCTTTTTTTGAGATATATAGGATTTTACAATTTATAGAAAAGTATTATGAAAAACACAACACTACTGATTTTGTTAAAAGCATTTCGGATATGCTCCTTCTGCACAAAGAGTTATAAATACTGAGGTGAAATTGAATTAGTGGTTTATACTGAATACATATAATACTATCAAGAGGGATGTAAGATTTACAAATATACGCTGTTTCTTATCTTTTGTACATTTCTGTTCATTATGTGTCTGACGATACGTTGGAAAATAAATCTCTTAAAAGCGTTTAACTTCTGTGTATGTTTAGCATAAAATTCATCTGGTGAATCGAAAAGCCCAAAATCCTGATTGATACCCTTGTCTTGGATATAGGTGTTATTTAAATTCCAATCGATTGGAGGTTTTTCAAAGCTATCGGTATATGCTCCATAACCACAAAAAGTAGTTTTACAATCTTTATATTTTTCTTGGAGTTTTGTCAGATACGGTTTATCCAAAATTACACCTTCTAAAAAATACCATTGGCCATTGAGCAGAATTTCGACCCAGCTATGTAGTATGTTATTAGGAGATAGCTTGTACCACATACCCGTTATAGCACCTTTTTGCAATGCTTTGTCGATGGTAAAGCCATGAATACGGTTGGGGATCTGTGATGCTCTCAATAAGCTCATTAATAAAGTTGCTTTTGTGTTACACTGCCCATATCCATCTTTTAGTATTGCAGATGCGGCAATGTCATCCGAAATATTGTATCCGAATTTTATTTCATCTCTTACAAAATTATAGATACTCTTTACTCTCGAAATAGTATCGAGCTGGTTCCATTGTCTATCTTTTATTAAATTCTGTATTGATTCGTGAGAGTAATCCAGAATTTTAGTCTCTTTAAGGTAAGTGTTCATAGCGATTTATTTTATATAGTAAAGATGCAAAAGCCTCCTATTATAAACTTGTATAAACTGGCTAATTTAGAGATGATAAAAATCTGGTCTTTACTCCGAATGTTTCCTTAAATGTTCTGCTATAGTGTGAACTGTCTGTAAAACCAAATCGATGTGCGGTTTCAGTAATAGAATGAGTCTTTAGGTAAGGAAGTGATTTTACCAGTTTGTTCCATAGTTGGTATCTCCTAAAATTTAATTTCGTCTTATCTTTGAAAAGATGCAGAAAGCGTGTTTCCGAGAGAAAACAAGTGCTTGAAATTTCTTTTAGCGAGACAATGCGGTCAAAATTCTGTTCCAGATATTGAATAGCTTTATAAATTCTATCGTCTTCAACATGATTACCAACCTCACACTTACATGTATAGTTTCGGAGATGATTTCCGACATTACCGGTTAGCTGGCCAAAGTCAGATTTCTTTTCTAAATAATCAACAAACATCTCTCTAATGGGCATTAAGTCTTCATTTAGTTCTGCTATATCGATAGCTTTATTTCGGATATACAGTTGATGACCTATGCTACTAATTGGATTTATGAGAATAATCAACGACATTTCGTTGCAGGTAAATTGGTGTTCAACATTACTGTTTATAAAACATGTCGAATAATGGTTATGGTTGTTTTGATTGTCAGCGATGTCAAATTCTCCATTTGCAGCGATACTAATCTGCATAGCATAATGTTTATGCAATGCATTGTCGTTCAGTTTCCCGACAAATATTCCCATCACGCTTTCAATATGTACTTTGCTTTGAGGTAGATCATTCATTGGATATATGATAAAACGACTATGAACTCTTCTTCGTTGACAGTTGCGGCCATAATCTGACAAAATATATTTTATCAAATTTACAGAATTTAGTCTATCCCTTCTTGCATTTATTACTAAGGGAGATAAGGAGCTGATTTCAAGAGGTTATATGTTATGATTAGAGAAAGAGGCCGATTGCACAGCCTCTTTCTTTTGATTAATTTAAAGCTTTTTCTAACATTTCTTCCAACGCCTTATGACTTAAACGCCTTCCGAGAATGGTGCCGTCCGGAGCGATCAGAAAACTATCCGGTATAGGTTGTACCCCATATAATTCAGCGACAGGAGCTTTACCCGTAGATAGATCCGAAGCCTGCGGCCAATTCAGACCATCTTTGACAATAGCCTCTTTCCATTTCTTTTCATCTTTTTTGACATCGATCGAATATTGCAATATCGTAAATCCTTTGTCTTTGAACTTTTCGTACGTCGCTTTCATATGTGGGTGCTGGGCTCTACACGGTACACACCAGTGCGCCCAGAACTCTAACAGGACATATTTTCCCTTGAAGTCGCTCAGCTTTATTGGTGCTCCCGTCGTATCGGACGAAGTAAAATCTGGAGCCATTTGACCTACAGCCACAGTTTTACTTGCAGCTAATTTATCCGCTATATATTTTCCTTGGCGAGATTGTTTCAGCTTGTCCGAAAGATTTGTATATAAGCTGTCCGTGAGACCTATTGGAAGATTATTCTGAAGAACATAAAGATAACCTAGCGTGATGTCTGAATTAGGATTATTTTTCATGAAGTCAATTTTAAAATTGTTGACTGAGTCACTTTTAGCTTTAATAAGTGCATCAATATTGTTGTACTCAGCTGTGCCTTCTTCCAGATTTCTTATCTGTTGCATCAGTGCAGATCTCCGCATATACAACGGGACTAAAAACTCTTGACTTTTCGTGTAGGCTTCATTTGTTTCTGTTCCCGATATTTTGATTTGATCGGGAAGATCTACATGTCCTGTGATTTTGATTTGTCCAGGTTCCAAATAAAAATAAGAATTTTTACGAGGGTTTATTTCACCTAAATGTAGATGTACAAAGTACGACTTATCTATAAAGCCTTTCAACTGAAATTTATCTCCCATACTGGTGGTTGTTATAGTGTCAATTTTTGCACTATCCTCTTTGTAGACGATAATGATGACCTTGCTATTATTCAGCCCTTTTATTTCTCCATTGATTAGATAATTTAATTCCTTAGGTTTTTGCGCTTGTGACTTACTACTTGTAGATGCTAGAAGCAAGCATAATCCAATATTTAAAAGTGTTCTCATTTTTCTTATTTTACTCATTTGAAGTTTAGATGTATGTTAATACGTGTTCTGTACGATAGCACCATTACTCGATATAATCTCTGTTACAGGTATTGGACTCGCATACCGCCTCGAATTTTTGGGTAAGGAATACGTTTTGACAGATTCGTTAAAGAGTACATTTGTACCACTGTAGGGATAGAAATCTCGTGTTAAAACAACATCATCATTAGGATCCTCATTGTTATTATACCTCCGGATGTCGAACCAGCGTTGTACAAAAGGCATTTCTCTTCTTCTTTCTTCCAGTATCTTTTTTATAGCATCATCTTTAGAGGTCGCTGTCAGATTGACCCAAGTTCCAGGCTTCATACGTTTGGCTCTCAAGGTATTCAACGTATTGATTGCTCCCATATAATCAGCGGTACGCGCCTGGGATTCGGCTTTCATGAGTAACACCTCGGCTACAGTTGGGCCTGAAGGAATCCATTCTTTAAAGAAAAACACATAGCCCGGATAGCTGTAAGCGGGTTTGACCATCCCTCGATCATAAGAGTAGTTCTCCACCATGTGGTATTGATAACGTAAGTCATTTGTTTTGTCATAAAGCCCCAACAGCTCTTGGCTTGGTATATACCACCAAGTACCGACACTCAACATCCGGAAATATAGAAATTCCTTCCATCCGATTATGTCGGTTTGGTCGCTTTGATTGTCGTGCGTGTAAGGGTATTTCAGGGTTACTGTTTCCGCTTGCGGCGTCCCTGCATTAATACCTACGGTTCCGTCTATGCCATAGCGCATTTCTGTATTGTAGTCTACCAGGGTACTGTAGTCCTGCAATACCGCATTCGCATGCGCAATGGTTTTTTCATATTCGTTTTTGTGCAGATAATACCGAGCGGCGAAAGCATTCACGCCTTCTTTACTTGCCA
>JBEBQJ010000069.1:0-23337 GCA_040395455.1 Sphingobacterium yanglingense
CAAGCGAGATGACTACAAACGGAGCCAATGAATGGAATACTTATGAGATTACCCTTCGTGGCAGAATGGTGACAATCGTTTCCAATGGAAAGACCATTATTAACAATCAGGAGATACCTGGCATAACCGGAGGAGCTTTGGATAGTAAAGAAGGAGAGCCTGGACCAATCTATTTGCAAGGAGATCACACCGGTGTTGAATTTAGAAAGATAAGTATCACACCTGCGAAGTAATAGGTGTATATATATTCAATAAAGAGGTCTGTCAGCAATTGACAGGCCTTTTTATTGAAGTGTAACTTAGTTCGGCTGATAAGTGGTATCCGAGGAGCTTTTGATACTATTTTTATAATCCGATGTGCACGACTACAATGTCCGGGTTTCTATGTGAGGGATGATATGACGATATCATACCATCTGCTTTGTAGTACGCTAACTCTTTATATACGGCTTCTCGTAAGATGCCTTTTCCTTTGCCATGGATAAATTCAATCTGTGTGTATTCCCAATAGATTGCTGCGTCTAGCGCTTCTCTCATTCTGTCTATTGAAAGAGCAAGCAACTCATCAATATCATATTGCTCTACATCTGTAAAGGAATTTGTGTGCAAGTCTACGGTTTTTTGTGGACGAGGTAGGGTACGGGCCATTGGCTGTCGGTAGATTATAAAATAATAGATTTATCGGGGTTCTTTTGTATATAATCCAGTTTGCTCTGGAACATTACCGCCATCTTTTCTGCTCTCCATTTTGCTTCGGTGGCCTTTTCGCCTACAAATAACTCATCCACTGTCTTGTTGAAGATGATAAGCCATTGACCAAAGTGCTGTTGGCCGATTGGTAGATGGGCATGTGGAGGGAAAGGTCTGCCATCATAGGTGTATTCATTAAGAAGTAATGTTTGCCAAAATTTATACATTTTGGCCAAGTGTTCTGGCCACCTATCTTGTATATTTTGATTGAAGATAATGCCAAGCATTTCATCTTGCTGGATACGACCATAAAAAGTGTCTACAAGTAGCTTTACGTCATCTAGCGTAGTGATATCGTTCTTTTCCATTACACATCTATTTTAGCATGTGATAAAGTTCCTCATTTTTTCTGGTATTGTTGTCAGAATAGCGTCCGTATTTGTTCTAGTAAATATTTTTGTAAGATTATTTGCCAAAAAATCAGTCTATTGGCTGTTATTTTGACTTGTGGTCTTTGAATTATCAAAATAGGTTCCTATATTTGCATCACTTCAAAGGTGATACCTTTTCGGGGTGTAGCGTAGCCCGGTATCGCGCCACATTTGGGATGTGGAGGTCGTAGGTTCGAATCCTGCCACCCCGACAAAAAAGCTCTAACAAAAGTTAGAGCTTTTTTCGTTTACGGGTGTATGCTGGATGAGAACCTTGGTTCGATCCGAAGGAGATTCAGGGATATGCTGGGGGCTAGCGGGGCTGAATCAATCCTGCCACCCCGACAGAAAGCAAAAAAGCTCGACATAAGTCGGGCTTTTTTTGCTTTATGATTACTGTTTTTTATGTTTTTTTGTTCAGATAGAAATAATTCCCTATGTTTGCAGACAATTCTTGATTTATTAATCTTTTAAAACATCAAGGAATCATGACAGAACAGATCTACATATCGCCCCTTTCGCTTATTGCCTAAAAAGGTAGTCAAACTATTTTTTCTTATAATTTAATAGATGTGCGAGTTGTTTGCACCATGTTTGCCTGCCTCCAAATTTTTATGGGCTTTTTCTGAGCGCTTTTCTGAAGGGTATATCCTTACTTAGGACGAATAGAAATCAACAATCAAATTCAATAATAAATAAATTGAAAGTGTGATGGACACACAGGAATGGTTGTGCCCTTTAAAAACGGCACGTCAGAAAAAGCGACTCGTTAAAACGGACCGCGATAAAAAGCTGATGCGACTGGAAAAGCGACGGTTGGATCTTCGGCAGCAGCGGCGACTTCTGCCTCCAACACCTTTGAAGCATCCTTATCAGCGGGGATGGAAGCGTTTTTTTGTACTCCGCGAAGATTTGAAGTATGACGCAAAGGCATTGTTTTACGAGGCATTGCTCGCTAAGATCAATACTGTTGTATATCATTATGATAAAGCTTTTAAGCAAAGAAAACGACGTAGAAAACGATACCAGTACACTTCTAGGCTACAATTGCTGCAAGAAATCTCTGCCTATAGTTGGGATAGCAATCACTTAGAGCTCACCGAGGAGGAGAAGGCCTGTTTTAGCTGTGTAGAAACTTACGATGTAGAGACAAGGTGCCGGGTTATCAAGTATGTGTTTTCGGAGCCTTGGCGTTATAGATTGAAAATAGCACCACACATGATTACACATGTACGGACGCTTGATATCGATATCGAAAGAGAACTAGCTTATATAGAGGATCATATTGCTAATCATAATCTGGGACCGCGCATCAATACATTGGTGCATGGAGCTGGATACAGTTGGAAACGGTGGGCAGGCGAGCGCAGTAAGCATATTAATAAAATTAAAAATATACCTAGATACAGTTCCAAAGAGACTTATCTAGTGTTAGATATATAAAACCCCTATGGGAAATTTAAGAACAAAAGATTTAAGTAAAATAGGATACCTTAATGATCAGCTCCGAAGCTTGGTAATTAATACGGTGTCCAAAAATTTTAAACACTACAATAAGCAACAGCTATTGGAGCTATTGGTCGATATTAAAAATAATCCTGAAGCTTATCTTGCTAATGAGGAAACGAATAAGATCGCCGAAAAAATAATAGGACGTGTTCAGGGAGCGACTTACACGGTGCATGAGCTGTCGGAGAATGCTATACATGTTAAGATTTATGGAAGTAAGGAAATAGAACAGTCTGCTAAAAAGCAGATGGAGTTGGCCAGTCTGCTTCCAGTCAGTGTGCAGGGAGCACTGATGCCCGATGCGCATATGGGGTATGGCTTGCCTATTGGTGGGGTTCTGGCAACACACAATGCGGTGATTCCTTATGCCGTGGGGATGGATATTGGTTGCCGAATGGCACTCTCTATCATTGATGAAAATGAGAGCTTTATAAAACGCTATGCGTATCAGATTAAGCAGGCGTTGAAAGATTATACGCATTTTGGAATGGAGGGAGGATTGGAGATTCGTCAGGAGCATGCGGTTCTGGATAATCCATTATTTGATGAATTAGCTTTCTTGAAACCTTTGAAGGGGAAGGCAGTAAGGCAGCTTGGAACATCTGGAAAGGGAAATCATTTCGTGGAATTCGGCGAAATTGAATTGTTCAGTGGCAATACCTTAGGTTTGCCTGCGAAAAAGTATGTTGCATTATTGACGCATTCTGGAAGTCGGGGGTTAGGAGCAGCCATCGCAATGCATTATACCAAAATAGCTATGGATCGTTGTAAGTTGCCGCGACATGCGCAGCAGCTGGCTTGGCTGGATATGGATACCGAAGCTGGACAGGAATACTGGATTAGTATGACGCTGGCAGGAGATTATGCCAAAGCCTGTCATGATCGTATTCACGCCAACCTGTTAAAGGCATTAGGATTAAAGTCAATTTGTATGGTGGATAACCATCACAACTTTGCTTGGAAAAATACAATGGAGGATGGTAAGGAAGTCATTCTACATCGTAAGGGGGCAACTCCTGCAGGTGCTGGAGAGCTTGGTATTATTCCAGGAAGTATGACGACACCGGCTTATCTGGTATCGGGAAAAGGAAGTGCAGATTCGCTGTACTCTGCATCGCATGGTGCCGGACGTGCTATGAGTAGAAAAAAGGCGAAAGATAGTATGACCTCGTCGGCCATGAAAAAGCTTCTAGGGCAATCTGGAGTTACTTTAATCGGAGGTACCGTGGAAGAGAATCCTTTCGCTTATAAAGATATCGATTTGGTGATGGCGGCACAAAAGGAGCTTGTTGATGTACAAGGGAAGTTCTATCCACGTATTGTAAGGATGAATAAAGATTAGCGTGATGGAGAAGAAAATTATACAGATTACATCAGGGCGAGGTCCATTGGAATGTTGTCGGGTGGTCGCCAAGGTGCAGAGCTTAATGGTTAAGCAGGCCAAGAAACAAGGGGTGCAGCTAGAGGTGCTTGAAAATAAGCTTGGTCAGTTGACGGGAACCCTACTGTCCTCCGCAATGATGCTGACGGGTGATCGTTTAGATGACTTTTTGAAGGAGTGGGTAGGAACCGTGCAGTGGGTAGCGCAAAGCCCATATCGCAAATACCATAAGCGTAAAAACTGGTTTGTAGGGGTAGCTGCATTTGATATAAAGGATCTTCTGCGTTGGGATGTTAAGGATGTAAAAATTGATACCTGCCGTTCAGCTGGTCCAGGTGGACAGCATGTTAATAAAGTGGAGACTGCTGTCCGTGCGAAACACTTGCCCTCTGGAATACAGGTGGTGGCAATGGATTCACGCTCGCAGCTGGAAAATAAAAAGGCCAGTTTAGCTAGGTTGGAAGCTAAGGTACTGGTTTGGCAGACAGAACAGTTATTGCAACAACAGCAGGATCAATGGCAGGCGCATAATGGATTGGAGCGAGGGAATGCTGTGAAGACCATCCAGCAGGAGTTGTATTAAAATGGGTAGCTGAAGGTTGGTCTGATATTTGCCCTGCTGTGCGGTAGAAAATAAACGTACGATGAAGATAAAGATAAGTGTATTGTTAGCCGTGCTGATTGCATTTGGTGTCAGCTCCTGCTATGTCAACAAGCATCCTCATGGACATGTTCCCCCTGGTCAGGTAAAGAAAGCGCATGGCGATAAGTCTGCTAAAGCGCATGCACCGGGACAGCAGAAAAATAAGCGTGGAAAAGGGAACAATCGGTAGGGAGAGAATCTAAAAAGGTTCCGCTATATAGCGGAACCTTTTTAGTGTTTTAAAATCAAAATAATGTGTTTTCTTAGCAGTATTCGTCAAAAGCAGCTATAAGATTGTCGGCTATCATTTGAGCAGGTCTGCCTTCGATCATGTGTCTTTCGATCATGTGAACTAATTTACCATCTTTAAAAAGTGCCATTGCTGGAGACGACGGTGGAAACGGAAGCATATAATCCCGAGCTTTATCTACAGCTTCTTTTTCCATACCAGCAAATACGGTAACTAGTTTTGTTGGATGTTTTTCATTTTTTACCGCAGCTTTAGCCGCAGGACGAGCATTAGCGGCAGCGCATCCACAAACAGAATTTACTACAACAAAAACAGTACCTTCTGAAGGTATTGCAGCATCAACCTCTTCTACAGTCTTCAACTCTTGGAACCCCGCATCTACCAATTCCTGGCGCATCGGAGCAACTAAATATTCTGGATACATGTGTATAAAAATTAAATTTAAAATGTAAAATAAAGCAAGATAGACACATGCACTAAAAGCAATGTTACCTTAGATACAAATATAAGTTATTATCTGAGACCTAGCAAGATGTTATCCTCAAGATAATGTCAGATTGTGAATCAGATTAAGAATATGTTTTTTCATTCTTGAGTATGACATATAATAACAGTAAGTTTGTTTTCAGATTTGGAGGGTGACGTATTGTTTTTTGTTATTGAAGTGGCTTTTCTTAATTTGGCCTAATATTTGATTGCCTGTGTGCGTAAAAAGCTATAATTTGAATTGATAAAGCTTGTGTGGGGTTTGATAGGAGTTCTAGGATGCTTTTGTTTAGCGGTGGGGATTACCAGCAAAAGTTCAATATTTTTTTAATACTGTTTATATAAATTATATATGTCTAACTGGGGGCGTTTGGATCAAGTAATACAATATCTAGGAATGAATGTCAATTCTTTTTCGAGAGAGATTGGATTGAGTAGAGCAGAAAGATTATATCAGATAAAAAAAGGAAACTATGATATCAGTAAGAATCTTGCTGGAATTATAGTCAATCGATATCCAGAAGTCAATGAAGCATGGTTGCTTACGGGCGAAGGTGATATGCTTAAAGTTCGAGAAGCTAATAGTACTAAGATACCGTTGTATAATACCAGTCTGGATGAATTCAATACCGATCTTTCGCAGATGCAGATGGTGGACGAATTGGAAATACCAATTTTATCAGGTAGCGATTTCGCATTTGTAAACCAAGGGGATTCTATGCGGCCAGAGATCGAACATGGAAGTATGGTGTTTGTCAAACAAGTCGATAAAGATGCAATCGTTTTTGGTGATATTTATCTGATTATTTCGGAAAAAATGAATATTGTACGTTTTATCCGAGGTCTTGATGATAAAAACTGGAGATTGGTAGCCAAGAATGCAAGTGATTTTGATGATCTTGTGTTAGATATTTCCTTGGTCAAAGCCGTTTATAAAGTCAAAGGCGTACTTTCTATGATTTCGATGTAAGTTTGCTCATGAACTTCTGACAAACAGTAAGACCATTTTGCAACCTTTCATCTCCTAGACCAGAGATGACACTATAAGAAGCTTTCCTGTCTTTCAATTCTTTTTTCCAAATATCCATAAAGTGTTCCCGCTCTTTTGGAAAATCTCTTAATGGGTCATCTTCCCAAGGTAGGTCAATATCCATCAAAAGGTATACGTCATACTTTCTGCTTTCTATTTCATTCAATACTTCTGGAGGTGTATGGCTGAACAAATGATCACACCATATTTTTACAGTTAAGATGGTTGTGTCGCAGATTAGTATATTGTTTTTAACTTGAGAACTGATAGCCTCCTCTAAAGCTATTTGGCCATAAAACATATTGGTCTCGTCTTGTAAGGTATATTCGTTTTGTAGGTTTTTGCAATAGTACCTAGCGTATTCTGGTACATACGAGCTGTTCAATGTTTTAGCAAGATATTGAGCCATTGTTGATTTGCCCGTCGACTCAGGTCCAACGACTGCAATTTTTAGTAAGGAGTCCTCTATATTGTTCATGGAAGAACAATATTAAGCATTTTTTCGGAGTAACTTAAAGCTTCTAATCCGTTAGCCTTTTTTATTGCACAATTTTATTGGCACAATTTGTACTGGCAAAAGACTCCGGTTTAGCTTTGAATACAAAGCCCATACCTAGGATATAGCCCATTGCCTCTTTCAGCGCGACATTAGATTCGAAACTAGGATTGGTATTGATGTCTGCATGCACTTCTAGATCTACTTCATACTGATCGAGAATAGGGCAGAGGTGATAAGCGGTTTCTATGGATTTTTGAACCTCTAATAGCATGCGTTCCTTGATGCTCATATTATGGGCTTTACGATCTTTGCGGATGAACATAAATCCCCCTTTGTGCTCGCGTAGAAATACGACGACGGTTGCGAATTCGGCGGTACCACGTTTTACTTGAGAATCTGTGCCGATGAAAACCTTGAGTTTGTTTCCTAGTTGATTTTCTTTAAGGATTGCAGCTTCAACAGCATCCATAATTGGTAAGCGAAGGTATTCGCCATTGTATTTTTGCCATTCCATAAGATCTGTTTTTATTGTATGAATATAATGTTATAGTGTTCATTATCTATTAATTGTGTGTTTTGTTATTGTTAATTTATGCTGTTTCAATAAGGTTAAAACCTAAGGTCATAAATAAGCTCAGGTTTTAACCTTTATAATTAATGTTCTTTTGTACCATATGCAAGGTCACCGGCATCGCCCAGGCCTGGAACAATATACGACTTGCTGGTGAGTTCGTTGTCGACATCACCTAACCATAGCTGTGCTTCAGGTACGAATGCCCTAACATGGTCAACCCCTTCTTGGCTGGCGATAATAGACGCAATATGTAGTTCTTTTATATTATACTCACCCAGTAGTTCTCTACAGCAAAGGACAAGGCTTTTTCCTGTAGCTAACATGGGATCTGATAGGATGACTATACGGTCGTCTAGGTTTGGTGTATTCTGATACTTGCGGTGAATCTCAAATTCACCACTTTTTTTAGTGTGTCTATGCGCTGCAATAAATCCAGATTCAGCTCGGTCGAAGACATTTAGAAACCCTTGGTGAAAAGGAAGCCCTGCGCGGATTAATGTAATTAGGATAGGCTGCTCCTCTAGCGTATGCATTTCGGCAACCCCTAAGGGCGTTTCAATCTCTTGCGGTACATAGGTAAAAGACTTGCTGATTTCATAAGCCATTACTTCGCCAAGTCGCTCGATATTCCTTCGGAAGCGCATACTGTCTTTTTGGATTTCCTTATCCCGTAGTTCTGCAATAAAATGGTTTGCAATGCTGTTTTGTTGTGTCAGTATATGAATCATGGTAATGGTATTTATTGACCAAATTACGAAAAAAAGCCTGTTTAGTTTCTTTTCCGTCATAATAATCATGCTGGGCTGTGAAAGCGGCTCTAAATTTGGTATTTTTACAATAGAAGGAGCACTATGAAATTTCAACTTACGTCAGAATATTATCCTACCGGAGATCAGCCACAGGCAATAAAAGAACTGGTTCATGGAGTCAACGAAGGAGACCAATACCAGACACTTTTAGGGGTGACAGGTTCTGGTAAGACCTTTACGGTCGCTAATGTTATTCAGCAGACCCAAAAACCCACATTGATACTGAGTCATAATAAGACCTTGGCCGCACAGTTGTATGGTGAGTTCAAGCAGTTCTTTCCCGAAAATTCGGTCAACTATTTTGTGTCTTATTACGATTATTATCAGCCTGAGGCATTTATAGCATCTACCAACACCTACATCGAAAAAGACTTAGCAATTAATGAAGAAATTGAGAAGTTGCGACTCGCCACGACTTCTGCCTTGATGTCGGGAAGGAGAGACGTAATTGTTGTCTCTTCGGTGTCCTGTATCTATGGTATGGGAAATCCCGAGGATTTCTCAAGATCAATATTCAGGTTTGGAGTAGGGATGACCGTTTCTAGAAATGCATTCCTGCACAAATTGGTAGAGATTCTGTATGCGCGTACGACCACCGATTTCAAACGGGGTACATTTAGGGTTAAGGGCGATACGGTCGATATCTATCCTGCGTATTTGGATAATGCTTATCGGGTTTCCTTTTTTGGAGATGAAATTGATGAGCTCAGTGAGATTGACCCTATTAGTGGCAAGACTTTATTGAAGCATGAGACTTTATCCCTTTTTCCAGCTACACTCTTTGTGACCCCTAAGGAGAAGTTTACACAATCAATTTGGGCCATACAAGAAGAAATGGTGCAACGTAAAGCCCAACTAGAGGAAGATGGACGGATGTTGGAAGCCAAACGTTTGGAGGAACGGGTTAATTACGATTTAGAAATGATGCGAGAACTAGGGTACTGTTCGGGTATAGAAAACTATTCTCGCTTCTTCGATGGACGAGAACCAGGGATGCGACCTTTCTGTCTGCTGGATTATTTTCCAGAAGATTACCTCTTGGTTATCGATGAGAGCCATGTTACTCTTCCACAGTTGCGCGCCATGTATGGAGGTGACCGTTCGCGGAAGATATCATTGGTAGAGCATGGCTTTAGATTGCCTGCTGCATTGGATAACAGGCCTCTGAATTTTCCAGAGTTCGCTTACCAATCAGACCATCTATGTCTCTGCTACGCCAGGAGACTATGAGTTGCAGCAGACCGAAGGACTTATTATAGAGCAAGTCATTCGGCCGACCGGTCTTTTGGATCCTGTGATTGAGGTGCGTCCGGCAATGAATCAGGTAGATGACTTTTTGGAGCAGGTTGATAGAACAATAAAGGAAGGTGGACGTGTATTGGCTACGACATTGACGAAACGGATGGCCGAAGAGTTGACTAAGTATATGAATCGCTTGAATATAAAAGTACGTTACATCCACTCGGAGGTCAAAACATTGGAACGTGTTGAAATATTGCGGGGACTGCGTTTGGGAGAATTCGATGTTTTGGTCGGGGTAAACCTGTTGCGTGAAGGGTTGGATTTGCCAGAAGTGACTTTAGTCGCCATTTTAGATGCGGATAAAGAAGGTTTCTTACGTTCAGAACGTTCATTGATACAGACTATCGGGCGTGCTGCACGTAATGAAAGAGGCCGGGTCATTATGTACGCTGATAAAATGACGGATAGCATGCGTGTTACCATAGACGAGACCAATAGGAGAAGAGAAAAGCAGATTGCCTACAATGTAGAGCATGGTATTACACCGCGTACAGTTGGAAAAACGAGGGAAGAAATATTAGAACAGACATCTGTTGTTGATATCAAAGGAGATCAAAAACCATATATTGAACCAGAAATTGGAGTCAGTGTCGCAGCCGATCCATTGATTACCTATATGAGTGAAAAAGACCTTAAGAAGGCCGTTGATACTGTTCGTAAGCGTATGGAAAAAGCGGCGAAAGAGATGGATTTCTTGGAAGCGGCAAAACTTCGTGACGAAATGTTTGCGTTGGAAAAATCATATGAAGAGCGATTTGGATAGCAGGCTATCCAAATCAACTCTGTTTTTATTTTCGCTCTTGATAGAGCGCGGTTTTATTTAAGCTTAAGGTCCAGCAGTTGGCTTCTTGAACGAGGGCGAATCTACCATTCGTATAGGTAGTCGCATTCCGCTGATTTAAAAGTATACTGCTCTGTTCTTCAGGGATGAAAATCTCAGCCTCATTCTTTGAACTATCTACCAGTACATAAGCAGAAGTCTGGTAAGCACTAGATGTATTCAATGTATGTAAAGCGATGCCTTCTTCAAATGGGCGTATGCATTCGCTGCGTAGCTGAGACCAAGTGTACCCTGCTGCAACGAGACAGCCGTGTCTGTCCTTATCCCCTCCCACAGAGGTTAAGGTGTCGGTACCTGGCGTAGATGAGGAGACTTTCGAAGATTGACAACTACTCGAAAGGAGGCCAAATAGCAATAGTAATAACATAGGTGTTTTCATAGTAGATAGTTTTAAGTGTCGATGATTTGGTGCCCTAATAAAGGGTATTTAACATTTTTATGTCTTATCTCTATCTTGTAGAGCAATTAATGTTCCTAATTTGATTAAATAGTATTAAATATGGTGTTTTCCTTCTCAGCCCAAGCGTATTGTTTATAAAATTTGTCTTCTGTGGTGGTGTGATATCCTATAGAATGACTTCTACTGTATTTTCTGTTGGTTGTTGTATTTTAAAATTAAAATCTCTAAGTTTATTCTTTTTTAAACGAATGGGTTTATTTTTTGATAAATTGATAAATGAGTGCGCTAACCAAGCCCTAGCAATATAATCAAATTACACTGTGGGATTCCCCTAGAGAAAGTGACAAGAAATTAATCCTAAAAAATGTATTAAATAGTCATTACGATGAAAAAGCCGGTACTGGTTATTAAATTTGGGTCAGCATCTATAACAACGGATGGAGAGATTGACGAGCGGATTGTGTTAGAAATTGCACGTCAATGTGCAGTTTTACAACCAAGATATAATATTGTATTGGTATCGTCTGGTGCGGTAGCTGCGGGTAGGCAGTTTATTCCGCGGTATACAGGGAGCTTGGAGCAACGCAAAGCTGCGGCGGCGATAGGTAATCCCTTGCTGATGCGAACTTACTCCACGTATTTCAAACCCTTTCGTATTGCATTGGCACAAAGTCTCTGTGAGCGTCATCATTTTTCGAATAGAGGTCAGTTCTTACAGCTAAAAAGCACGTATGAAACATTATGGAAGAATAATATAATTCCGGTGGCGAATGAGAATGATGTGGTGAGTAACATGGAATTGAAATTTTCGGATAATGATGAACTGGCGACTTTGATTGCGGTTGGCTTTGGGGCAGAACAGTTATTGTTCAGTACTTCAGTACCAGGTGTCTTGGATAGTGATGGGAATGTGATTTCATTGATTGAGGTTGTCGATAAAGACGCCTTAGCTTTGGCACGGAAGGAAAAATCAACCGTTGGATTGGGGGGAATGACTTCTAAACTCAACTTCGCTAGACTAGCGACTCAAATGGGAATTAAAGCAGTTATTTTTAGTATGCAGACCTCAGACGGCATCTTGAAGGCAATCGTAGGAGAGACAGGTACAGTGTGCTTGGCACAAAAGAAGAAAGTGTCCTCTCGGAACAAATGGTTAGCTAGTGGTAGCTTGATAGCAGGTATGGTTAAGCTGGACCAAGGCGCCTTGGCGGCCATTCAGCAAAGGAAAAGTCTTTTAGCTGTCGGCGTGTTGGAAGTCGTTGGCGAATTTGAAGCAGGCGAGGTTTTTCAGATAGCGGACAAAGAAGGGATTGTACAAGCTGTCGCTAAAGCAAAGGTAGATTCCATTACCTTAAAGAAATCAGATACCATAAAAAATATTGCACTGGCACATGCCGATGATATTGTACTCCTATAGGCTGTTAAGGTAAAACTAGGAGAGGTAAATAACAATATAAATAGAAAGAAGATGAACAATATACAGCAGCAGTTGTCGAATAGCCGCATTGCAAAGCGAGCAATAAACGATCTACGACTTATAGATAAACAGCATATTTTAGGACAGATAGCAGCACTCTTGAGAGCCAATAGCCGTGAGGTTCTGCAACAGAATCAATTGGATTTAGAACGGATGGATGTTGATGATCCAAAGTATGACCGTTTGCAACTAACAGCAGAGCGGATTGAAAGTCTCGCCCAAAGTGTGGAAGATATCAGTAGGCTTGAAGATCCTACCGATAGATTATTGAGCACGAAGGTCCTTGATAATGGACTTTTGGTAGAAAAGAAAACAGTAGCATTAGGCGTTGTCGGTGTGATTTACGAGTCAAGACCCAACGTGACTATCGATGTGGCTGCGCTATGTATACAATCTGGAAATGTATGTCTTTTGCGTGGTGGGAGTGATGCTTGGTATACTAACAGCTATTTAGTCAGTATTATCCAAGGCGTATTGAACGATTGTGGCACAGACGCTAATATTGTGCAGTTGTTGCCTACGGATCGGAATTTAATCGGCGAGCTCTTAGAAGCAGTAGGATATGTGGATATCATTATCCCGCGTGGGTCGCAAGGGTTGATTGATTTTGTCCGGCAGCACGCAAAAGTTCCGGTCATAGAGACTGGGGCAGGAGTATGTCATACCTATGTTGAAGCTAGTGCAGATTTGGATAAAGCTGCACGTATTGTTGCGAATGCCAAGATTTCACGACCTTCTGTTTGTAATGCGCTGGATACGATTTTGGTGGATGAGCATATTGATAAGCAGTTTGTCGCACAGCTTATTCCTTATTTTGCTGCAGACAGAGTTGAGGTTTTTGCCTCCGATAGGCTGTATGATATATTTCATGAAGCGGGATATCCTTACCTATATCATGCTGAAGAAGCCGATTTTGGTCGTGAATTTCTAGATTTAAAGTGTTCGATAAAAGAGGTCAGTGGTTTAGACGATGCTCTATCGCATATAGCACATTATTCTTCTAAACATTCCGAGTGTATTGTTTCTCAAGATTCAACTAAAATTACGAAATTTATGCGCTCGGTAGATGCAGCTGCGGTGTATTCTAATGCGTCAACCCGTTTTACGGATGGTGGAGAGTTTGGGTTAGGGGCAGAAATAGGTATTTCTACACAAAAGCTGCATGCACGTGGACCTTTTGCACTGGAAAAATTAGTCACAGAAAAATGGTTTGTCACAGGTGACGGACAGATTAGATAATAAGTTATGGGAATTCGCTACGAAAAAGATACGATACTGAATTGGATAAATGAGATGGGCAAGTTTCTGCGCCTTTTGGTCGGGAAGTGGGAAGGTCTTCAAGAAGAAACGAGGGAGTCTGTCAATATTGATACGGGATATAAGGAGTTTTTTAACGAAGAACGTACTTTTTTCTTAAATCTTAGTGATTCAGAACTTATTGATTATAGTAGAAGCCTAGAGCAGGAGCAGATTCGGCCCTTGGCCCAGCTTCTAATGTATGATGGGCTGATCAATCTGGATAATGGTTTGCTTCTGAAAGCAAAAGCCCTGTTTGAATACCATATGAAGCAGACAGGGAGCTTCTCTTTCGAAGACTATGGTTTTCTACAACAGATCAACAATAACATACGATAGATAATCTGATTTATCGCAGAATTTCCCGTGCGATAACCAACCTTTGTATCTCTGAGGTACCTTCGTAGATCTGTGTGATTTTTGCATCACGCATTAATCGTTCGACATGATACTCCTTGACGTAACCATAACCTCCGTGTATTTGGATGGCTTCTACGGTATGCTTCATAGCGACTTCCGAAGCATGTAGCTTCGCCATAGCGGCTTCTTTACCATAGGGTAACCCTTGATCTTTAGTCCAGGCTGCTTTGTAGGTTAAAAGCCGTGCCGCTTCGATTTCTACCTCCATATCTGCCAGTTTGAATTGTATAGCCTGATGAGCTGAAATCGGTTGGCCAAAAGTCTTGCGCTCTTTGGAATAGGCTAAGGCCAAGTCGTAGGCACCTGCGGCTATGCCCAATGCCTGTGCTGCTATACCGATGCGGCCACCATCGAGTGTTTTCATTGCAAATCTAAATCCAAATCCGTCATCACCTATGCGATTAGCCTTTGGTACGACGACATCTGTAAATAATAAGGAGTGTGTGTCTGAACTGCGTATGCCTAATTTATTTTCTTTAGGTCCGATAGTGAATCCCGCCATTCCTTTTTCCACAATCAGTACATTGATACCTTTGTGTCCCAATTCCGGATGCGTCTGTGCAACAACTAAATAGATGTCGGCATTTCCTCCATTCGTAATCCAATTTTTTGTACCGTTCAATAGATAGTGATCGCCCATATCTGCTGCGGTAGTATGTTGTGAAGAAGCATCAGATCCCGCTTCAGGTTCAGATAACGCAAAAGCCCCTAATTTTTCGCCCTTTGCAAGTGGAACCAGGTATTGCTGTTTTTGCTCTTCCGTGCCATAGGCTTCTAGGCCCCATAGTACCAATGAATTATGGGCAGACATGATGACGGCAGTTGATGCATCTACTTTTGCGATTTCTTCCAAAGCTAGAACGTAAGCCTGAGCATCCATGCCGGCTCCGCCATATTTTTCAGAGGTCATGATACCCATGAAACCTAGATCACCCATTTTCTTGATGAATTCTGTAGGAAATTCAGCCTTCTCATCACGTTGTATAACTTCTTTTTTCAGCTCTTGGGCAAACTCTCTTGCCGCATCACGTATCATTTTATGCTCTTCTGATAGTTCGAAATTCATGGTGTGTCGTCTATTTGGTTCTATCAAATATACTTATTTTTATTATGCTTGCATAATAAAAATATAAAATTTAACCTTTATTATTTGGATGTTATCTTAAAGTCTACTATATTAGTAGGATATATAGATTATTAAAATTTACAAATATGGGTTTAAGACTAGGAGATGACGCGCCAAATTTCAAAGCGCAGACAACGATAGGTGATATCGATTTCTATGATTACATAAAAGATAGTTGGGCGGTGCTGTATTCGCATCCATCAGATTTTACACCGGTATGTACGACCGAGCTAGGTCGTACAGCTCAGTTAAAGTCAGAGTTTGAGAAGCGTAATGTTAAAGTTCTCGCATTAAGTGTTGATGGGGTTGAAGATCACCTACAGTGGGTAAAAGATATTAACGAAACGCAGAATACAACGGTAGATTTTCCAATTATTGCGGACGAAGACCGCCACGTTGCTGAATTGTACGATATGATTCACCCGAATGCTTCAACAACATTTACCGTAAGGTCTGTGTTTGTTATTGGACCAGATAGAAAGGTTAAATTAACACTTACTTATCCAGCGTCTACAGGACGTAACTTCTACGAAATTCTACGTGTTATAGATTCTCTCCAGCTTACGGCCGAATATTCTGTCGCGACACCGGCAGACTGGAAAGATGGAGAAGATGTAATCGTGGTTCCTGCTATTAAAACAGAGGATATCCCAGCTAAGTTTCCAAAAGGTTTTACGGAGATCAAACCTTACTTACGAGTTACTCCTCAACCGAATAAGTAAGCATTTTTTTTGTTTATAGATGAAGAGCGCCTTTCTATGATTAGAAAAGGCGCTCTACTTTTTATGGTATTTCCAAGATAGGGTTAGGTCAACTTGTAAAGACTAATATCCCGGATTTTGCGTCAGGTTATTTCCAAGTCCAATCTCTGCAGCAGGGATAGGGTAGAGGAAATACTTTTCATCTTTAAGACTGCTGTATTTGGAGAGCGCAAGTTTAGTCCGGCAATAGTCAAACCATGTTTCCCCTTCAAATAATAGTTCTCTTTCCTTTTCTTCCTGTACGGCGGTAATAAATGCCTCGAGATTGGCATAGTCACTTATTGGAATAGTATAACCAGCTCTTTCCTGGATTTTTTGGAGTGCATTATATGCTGTTTGACTAATGGCATTATCCACTCTTGCTTTTGCTTCAGCGTGTATAAGATAGATTTCAGCAAGTCGTATCGCTGTTACGTTTTGACTAGCTGGAGAGAAGTTCGGGAATTTGCCCATGAAATAGTTGTTCTTACTCCCTTTTTTGACTGTAAACGTCTTACGTTGATCTCCTTCCCGATATAGGTCCAACAAGGTAGAATCCTTTGCTAAGAAAAGAACCGTAGCATTGTCATTAGATACTGCAGCCAAAGGGTTGGTTGCCTGATCATCAAACTGTATTTCGAAAATAGCTTCTTCACTATTCTGTGTTGTCCAAATAGAAGGATAATCTGCGGCCAGTTTGTATTTTCCAGAAGAGATGACCTCTTGGGCCAGTTGGGCGGCTTTTTCATAGTCGTTGGTAAATGCCGCTTGATAAAGATATACCTTGGCCAGTAGGGCTTTTGCAGCCCAGTGAGAAGCACGACCTCGACCGGCGTCACCTGTATAGGTGTTTTCGATAGGTAGCAATGCTGCGGCTTCAATAAGGTCCTTTATTATTTGCGTGTATATTTCTTCTTTTTCAGATTGTTTGATATCTAGTTCGCTATTTTCCCGCGTGTAGGTCATCTTTAACGGTACGCGTCCAAAAGCCCGCACCAGAAAGAAATAATTAAATGCGCGAATAAACTTTGCTTCCCCAATGAAAATATTCTTTTTCTCTTCCGTAATCATGGCAGACGTCATGTTCGGTACTTCTTCAATGATTTGGTTTGCGGCATTGATAGTCGTATAGAGTGCTTTCCACATGTTGGATGTCCACGGATTGATAGTCTGCACGTCATGTTCTGCAAAGTTTTCATACTCTGGATATTCCGCGGCATGTCTTACATGGCGAGCTGAGAACTCTGGAACGATGATAGTGGATTGTCCATAGGAATAAGAGTTCATCATGCTGCGGTACATGCCCATTAATGCCGAGTTGGCATTGGTTTCTGAATTGAAGTATTCATCCTGACCGACCTGTCCCAAGGGAGCTCGATCTAGAAACTTATCGCAGGATGTCATCGTAACAGTAATAAAAGTAAGGAATAGCAAGTATATGGTGTTATGTCTCATAATATTGTTTAAAATGTTAAGTTGAATCCCGTTGTGAAAATACGTGGCTGCGGATAGCTACCATAGTCATAACCGTAAATCAAACCTGTATTTGCACCGCCATGGCTAGAACTCACCTCAGGGTCATATCCTCTATATTTGGTAAATACATAGGCATTTTGTACCGTAGCATACCAGCGTAATTTTTTTACTTTGAGTTTTTCAGACAGGGCGGTAGGTACCGTGTATCCTAATGTGATATTGCGAATTCGGAAGAAAGAACCATCCTCTATAAAACGAGATGATACAGCACCATTGTTTAGGTCACCGGGAGCCGGACGAGGTACGTCGGTTACATCTCCTGGCTTTTTCCATCTATCGACCATGTCTACAAATTGATTTGAACTCGGGTTGTAGCCCTCTAACCCCGATGCCAGATTGTAATTGAAGATTTCGTTTCCGTAAGTAAACTGCCCCAATACACTTAGGTCAAAGTTCTTGTAAGAGAAATTGTTCGAGATACCCCCGAAAAAGTCAGGGTTGGGGTCTCCTATCATAACATGGTCAGCATAGTCTGTCGGTAGTACCATAGAACCGTCAGTTCCTAGGTAATCAATCATACCCGTCTGTGTGTTTACGCCCATTGCTTTCCATCCGTAGAACACGCCTAGAGGCTCACCTGGTCTTGCCCGGTTTAAATCTCCCACGCCACCACGCATCTCATTCAGCCCATTAGGTAATGCTAGTACCTTATTTCTGTTGAAAGTCATATTTAGTGATGTAGACCATTTAAAGTCACCGATAAGGTTTTTTGTTGTCAGTTCAAATTCAAATCCTTTATTTTCGATATCTCCAGAGTTGGTAAATCGCGTAGTATACCCCGAGCTGCTCAGGATTGGCAACCCAATTAAGAGGTCCGAGGTCTTCTTATAATAGTAATCGGCCAACAAGGAAACCCGGTCATTTAGGATTCCAACATCGAGCCCAATGTTCCACTGCTGTGTAGTTTCCCATTTCAGGCCACGATCTCCCAGTACATTGGGCAGAAATCCAGGGGTGCCCATATAATTATTTCCGCCAGTATACATAGAGCGACTGGCGTAGTTGCCAATATTTTGGTTCCCTGTTATTCCCCAACTTGCTCTTAGTTTTAAATCACTTACTAATTTGGCATCTTGCATAAAGTCTTCTTGCTTGATGCGCCATGCACCAGCGAAAGATGGAAATATCGCCCAACGGTTGTCTTTGCCGAATCGGGAAGAGCCATCTGAGCGCACATTGGCATTTAGGATATATTTATCATTGTAAATATAGGTAGCGCGGGCAAAGCCTGAAGCGATAGCCCATTCTTCAGGGTAGGAGTTTGCCCCATTGATGACACCACCTGCCGTGATGTAAGGGATATCATTGCTGGGGAAGTTAGATCGCTGTGCATGTACGAAGTCAATGCGGGATTCTTGAAAAGAAAAGCCAGCAAGCGCATTCAAGCTGTGTGCACCAAACGCTTTATCATAGGTTAGGGTTGTTTCATTGATCCAGAGTTGATCCCTGGTATTGCGACGAGCACCGATTCCCCCCTGACTAACGTATGAGCGCAATCCATTTGGAGGCATGAAAAAAGTTTCATCTATAAAGCTCACATCTGTACCGAAGCTTGTCTTTAGTAATAACTCGGGGATGATATTGTACTCGGCACTTGCATTGGCCAATATGCGGAACGTCTGTGCTTCATTGGTGGGTAGCTCCAACATGGCAACAGGGTTTTCTCGTGTTGTACGTACTTGGTCGTACACATAATTGCCACGGTCGTCAAATACGTTTAGATTAGGTGGAGAGAATATACCGCTTTTGGTAGCGCCTTCTTTAGAGTTTTCTTCTTGTACCCGTTGGTTGACCGCCCTAGTAAGGTTGATTGCTGTAGAAAACCGCAGCTTGTCGCTATGGGCATGATCTAGGTTGATACGGCCGCTTAGTCTATTGAAATCCGAGCCTAATAATACCCCACCTTGTCTCATATAACCCAAGGAAGTATAATATCTTGTTTTGTCATTGCCGCCATTGGCCGAAAGCTCATAGTTTCGCATAGGGGCAGTTCTGAATACGGCATCCTGCCAATTGGTATTTACTCCGGGGTTCGCAAATATTTGATCGGGAGCTTTGTTGGTATCGATGCCTAGTTCTAGTCTGATTTTATAATAATCACGCATGTAGTCCTGGTACTGCTCCGTGTTCATCATGTCATAATAGCGCTCGCGGGGTACTTGGGAGAAGCCTTCATATATGTTGAAGTTGAATTGGCTATGTCCTGCTGTACCTTTTTTGGTGGTAATCAAAACCACACCATTGGCTGCCCGGGAACCGTAAATGGAAGAGGAAGCGGCATCTTTTAAGATTTCGATAGACTGTACGTCCGAAGGATTGATAGAGGCCAGTACATTGATACCTTGTGTACCTCCACCAAAATCAAATGAAGAACCACCCGTGAAATTCGTTGTACTGTTGACCGGAATTCCATCCACGACATATAGCGGGTCAGAACTTGCATTGATAGAAGTCGTACCGCGTACACGGATGCTGATTCCGCCGCCGGGCGAGCCTGACTTTTGGGTAACCTGTACACCACCGGCTTTTCCTTGTATAGCTTGTGTAATACTAGGGAGAACTTCGTCTTCAATGTCTTTAGCGCCAATGCTGGAAACAGCCGTGGGTAATGTGGCACGTTTCATCGTACCATACCCTACAGAAACCACCTTTACAGATTCGATGGTATTCGTCTCTGTTGTCAGTTGTACTTGAACATCTTTCCTCTTGCCTATAGCTTGGCTGAAGGTTTTGTAGCCTACCGAACTGAATCGAAGGGTATTTTTCGCATTCGCAGTTATTTTGAATCGCCCGTTTTCATCCGTGAGCACTGTGGTGTTCGTACCCTCTACAGATACCGAAGCTCCCGCTATTGGGCCTTCAGGACCGCTTACGAGGCCTGTTATGGCGTTCTTTGAAGCTGCGATTCCATTATCTAACTTGGAGGTGTCAGTTGCCGCTATGACCGTAGGAATGCTCTTAGCGGTGTCTGCCGATGTCTTAATGCTGTCGGCAGGAGTTTCTTGCTCTTCAATAGCCAAGACGATATCGATATGACGTTGATTGTTGACATGTAGTTCCGAACGTATGAAACCTGGCTTTAGTAAGACCAAGATTCCATTTGGGTTGGCGGCAATTTTAAAAGCCCCCTCTGCATTAGATACTACCGTATTTGTTGTCCCTTTTTCAGAAACAACGACGCCTTCAAGGAAAGCCCCTGTTGCGTCTTTTATTTGGCCAGAGACGCCTAGTGAGTCTGTACGGAGGACCGAGGGAGGTTTTGGTTGCCTAGCAACCTCTATGTTGAAGAGTTTTGTGTCTTCTGTTGCTTGTGTTGGATTGCAAAGAGTCGTGAATGTGCATGAGAAAAGTAATACGCGATAAATAGGGGGTATCATAAATAAAAAAATTATATAAGGATTCTGATAGAAATAGAATATTTCGAGCAAATAACAGACTGTAATGCGAGTTGTGATGCAATTTTATAATCATTATATCATTCTTGTTACATGTTAGTGTTATGTATAACAATAAACGCTGATAAATGGTATTTGTTGTTTAGCGATGTGCTTTTCTTTCAAAAAAAACAGGATAAGGGGATGAAGATATGTGCTAGCGCTTGTAGATAAGGAGCCTACATAAGAAAAGAAAAAAGCAGATATCTTGTTCTGGATATCTGCTTTATGAATTATTTGATTTATTGAAACAAAATTGACTAAAAGACCTTCACGATATAGATGTAGTCTTGCAGTTTCTTGATCTGCTCTGTTCTTGGGAGCGTAGATAGTGTGTTTTTATTGTTAAGGAAAATATTTCCTTTCAGCGACTCAGCGGGTATTTTATTAAGCGTCTCAACAAGCTCTTTGGTTTTGATGGCAAATGCTGCACCATCGATCCCCTTTTGTTTACCAGAGATGATTCCGATGATATTACCCTGGTTGTCCAGTACAGGGCCTCCACTATTACCTGGATTCACTGGTATTGAAATCTGATACGCGATCGTATCACCAGCGTATCCTGTATTGGAACTCAAATACCCCTGACCATATACAGCTTCATCTCTCGGGAATCCTAATGTGAAGATATCTTCCCCAAGTTCTGAACTTTGTTTTTTGAAAGTGTAAGGGATGTTTTTTAAGTTTTTAAAACTCGTATCATCGATGTGTAGGATCGCGAGGTCTTTTTGGGCATCAGTGTACACAATCTGGGCCCTATAAGCTTGTCCTTTCACATTTTGAAGATGTATAGAGTCGGCACCATTTATGACGTGATAATTGGTCACGACATAGCCGTCACGGGTCAACATAAAACCTGTCGCACCAAAATGGATGGCCGCAGCATTTTTATTTTTATCGTTGTTGATATTTTGTATCGCTTTGTTTTGCTCGGTGACATTCTTTTTAACAGAATTCATCTCGCGGCGTAAAGCGCTATAATCGGTATTTGCTTTTTTGATGTTGGTAAAGTATCCCGTAATCCATAACGTAGAGAAAACAGAAACAAGAGCTACAGCAGCTGCTACACCAGCATTGATTTGTAGCTTACTCCATAGTGAGGTTACCTTAGTAGATGCAGTACGCTTACTCTCCGATTGAAAAGCATTACTTTCGGCAATCAAAGATTGTTGAAATGCATTGCGCAGTTCAGTCTTTTGCAAATTTTGTACAAACAAACGGTGCTGTTCGAATAAGTCAGCATAAGTAGGCTCTGTTTCACAGAAGTTCTCGAAAGCCACAGCATCCTCTGTTGAAAGTTCGCCTCGTAAATACTGATCGGCCCAATCTATAAAATCATGTCTCTGCATACCACTCATTTTTCAAGAGATGAATTAAAAAATATCTTTTTGAGTCGCTGTAGGCATTTGTACTTCTGTGTCTTTGCGTTGTCCGTATTGGTATACCCGAATTTGTCACGTATATCCTGCATCGACATGTTGGCGATATAAAAATCTTTTAATAGTGTCTGACAAGGTTCTCCTAATTGCGATAAGGCAATATTCATCTGGTCAAATCTTTGCTCTATTTCATCATGCTTTTCGATATCCTCTTCTACTTTTAAAAGATCCTCGAAGTCAGAAATGTCAGATGTACTGGCTGTGTTTCCTTTACGTGTCAATTGTTTTAGCCACAATCTTCTAGATACCGCGTACAAAAAAGTCCCAAGTTTGCTACTTAACTCAAATTTTTGTTGAGTAATTTTATCATACAATACCATCACAGCTTCTTGAAAGATATCTTTCGCTTCGTCTTCAGATCCGTTATTGTTGATTATCATACGCGATATCGAAGGGAAATAGGATTTATAAATCCTATTGATAGCTTTGCTATCCCCTGTTGATACCCCATCGATAATTTCCTGATCAGAAATCTCTGTGGGAAGTAATTGTCTTATCTTACTCACTAATTAATACCTTAAAATTCAAATAGTAACCCTTGTGTTATGAAATTAATAAAGAAAGACAATTTTCATGCCTTCTTTAGTGCGTTTAATCTCTTTTATGGGTATTTCTTCATCTTGAATATGCGCGCCGTTGTAAAACAGATAATCAAACCTAGTAGTATTTTTGATGAAATGCTAATATTGCCCTAAAAAAAAAGCTATGAACTTGTTAACGAATAACTTGTTGTTTTGAGGTAATAAGTATTGTAAAATGTCGAAATGATTGTTGGAAGGATAAGAGGGATAAGCTGTGAAGGAGAAAGTTCTACAAACAAAAAAAGGCATCCTTGATGGACACCTTTATTGTTTCTTAGCGGTCTGGACGGGACTCGAACCCGCTACCCTTCCGATGAATCGGAATATTCTAAGCATCTGAACTAGCAGACCTAAGAATTTTGATTGTCGTTCCAAGATATTTATGGGGTACAAACAAAAAAAGGCATCCTTGATGGACACCTTTATTGTTTCTTAGCGGTCTG
>JBEBQJ010000070.1:0-23216 GCA_040395455.1 Sphingobacterium yanglingense
AGAATGCCCTACGCCTCCATTGTAATAGACAAATACCCCATCTACACTATCCAATTTCTCCCCGACTTTCCGGTCGCTATTAAAGTTCAGTTCCCTGAATGTCACAACAGCAATGAGCAGTAGCACAACGGTTAGTATTGAAAAACGTAGAATATTCCTCTTCCTCATCCCTGTATATTTACCCAAGCTAGGTCAGCCAAGAGCAGCTTAAGCAGTTACCTTTTTTTCTAACATCGTCCGCAAGGCGGCATACACACCACACAGCACGACGATAATGCTGGTCAATGTCAGTCCCAGGTACTCGACGACCCACGCGATAAGAACAGCTACAATATGGATTTTACCATTCTCAGGCTGGAACATTTTTCCTGTAAACAAGTAAACCGCAAAGTAAACAAATACCGATAACCAAATAGCCGCATAAACATAATGCAGCGGGTTTTTACTGAATGTGTAATTTTTGAACATACGCTAGTTATTTTGCCCAAATGTATATTAACTTCAGTTTATATTGAACAATCATTTACAATTCGCTGGATGAAACTTATGATTCGTAGAAAAGGATGCGCTTCGGCTTTTAATCCTCTTCCAAATAGATACGATGCACAACAAATCGTATGCTTTTGCTGGCTAACAACATATCTTCTACATCTTCAGAGTCTATCGGATAAAGCGTGTCATGTCCACCTCCGTCCAAAAGTTCCGAATCAGGTATTAGTTCATAGAAAGTCACGCCATCAACGGCAGACAGTTCTTCTACTTTAACATAAGATACCTCCTGGTTCTTCCAAAGAGACAGTACCTCTTTCGAGAATAATTGATACGCATTTTCTTGTGTCGACATGGTGCAAAATACCGAAAAAGCCAGCTTATTACCAAATAATGTACTACCCGTCTATATCATCATCAGGGGCTAACTGTGCATCAGTCCTTTAGGCTATTGTAGACATAACTCGTCGTATTGTCTGTTCCTGCTAAAAAAATAAAGACCCACCCCCATCGATTTTGCAGTCTGTCTACATGCAGACGCCCCGCTTTATCCAGCCAGAGCTGAAACTGATTGTTTTTTACCTGACCATAGATAAATGGAATCGGGACAACAGAGCGTTTAGGCTTAGATACAAAATAATTATCTTTAAGCTTGCCATGGAGGAATAGGCTCTCCATTTCCACACCGTCCTGTATCCGTGTTGCTTTGATTTCCTTCTTCCCAACTGTACGCAACTTAATTGTGGTACGTTCGAAATCTACCGTATCGAGGTCATCGTGTAGAGCGAGTTGGTTCCATAATGAGCGGAGCTCAATACCGGCATTCCCTTCTGAGGCATTTTTATAAATCCCGTCGAAAGTATGTACATCTCCTACCTGCACCATTTCCCCCTGCATACTTTGCTTAAGCGACGAACAACTGTAAAATAATATGCCCAAAGATAGGTACGCTAAGCTTTGTAATAGCAACACCTTACTCCCACTCGCAGTTCTAGTCCTGTTCATACCAGATATCTTCATAGCCATCTTTATCTATAATAAAACGCCAGCCCTCGGCCAATCCCAGGTAATGGACGACAGGGGGAAATAAATCTACCAAATGAGCAGCACATACAGGTTTATAAAAATCGTCTGCAGCAGAATACTCCCCGGACCAAATATACCAACCACTAGTCTTATCACTACGGACATCACGAACGCCATAAATAGGAGTTTTGTCCAGATTAGTGGCCAATCCAATAATGAAGTCCGGAGGCGTAGCCTGCCAGTCAGCCCCATTTTCTTCACATATTTGTTTTTGAACTTCTTCGTATTCTTTCCAGGTCATGCCATACATGGTTTATTCCGCTTCTAAAGGTACTATATTTCTCAGAAGCCACCGCTTACAATATTCCTATTTTTTTCGTTCTTTGCTTCTAACTTTATATATCTTTAATCCCGATAAACATCGAGCAACGAAGAATGAAAAATGCGATTATTATCTTTCTACTGTTTACCTTGTGCGGTCAGACCTATGCCCAGAGCATTGTAGATTTCTTCTATTCTATTCCGGCGGAATACCTTGATAACCTTAGTTATGTCGAGCGAAAGCAACTGATCGAAGATAAATCACTCACGAAAGATGATATGGTCTACCATATAACCTACGACAGCAAGAATGGTTACCTCAAGCTTGAACAAAGCTATACAGGAGGGCAGTCTGGCTTCGGCATCTTCGAGATTACCTATTGGCGCCTACGTACGAAAGTATTAATTGCCCTATCTAGCGTAATGGGGAGTAATGGCGGTACCCATCAGAACGATTTCAAGCTCTTTACCTATGATAATAAAGAATTTGATCAAGTAAGGTTCGGCTATCTAAAAGATTATACTTCGAGCTTTGATGTTTTCGTCAACAACCTGATTAGCGAGTTTACGTATAAAAACACACCGCAGAAGATCAAAGATGACCTCAAATATATGGGATTCAGGATTGAGTTGCCCAGAAAAGGAAGAGATGTCCGAATCTCCTTCAACCCGATTAACGAAACGTATTTTAATAGGGAGTACAGCAAGTATCTTAAATACCGAAGCAAGACCTATCGGTTTGATAAGGCAAAAGAACTGTTTGACCCCGAGTTTTAACCCATAGTATCCATTGCTCGATGAAACCAAACAACAGTTCTACATGCACCTTTAACGTAACAATCGGTATTATTGCTTTTTTCTTTCTGTTATCGGCCTGTGGGCATAGACAACAATCCACCGTATCATTGGATCTTCCTCCGGCTGCAACAAAAGCGGGGATCGGCCTCATACATTTCAACACGGACCATAGTATTGCACTATACAGAAACCCTACTGATTCTTTGCCTTTTGACAGTCTCCAGTTTGTCGTTGAACAAAAAGGAAGCAACCGTGGGCAGTGTAAATTTGTTACGCAACAACTGAAAAACAACCTACAGCCTTACACTATGAATGCCGGAGACTCCTTCGAAAATGGAGAAAGACACCGGCAGATGGGGCTGATACATTTTGCCCCACAGCTAACATTTCGAGTCAGCGAAAAACTAAAGGATGGCGTTTTCATTGTTGTTAATGAACAGAAGAATGAAACATGCTTTGTCAAGCTTGATCCCGATAACGATTATACGCTCGGCAAAGATAAAGATGCTATATTCTTCGACCCCAATTTTCCCGACACCGACATCGACAACTGGTATCTATTCGAAACTTGGCCACAGGCCATACTACGCGCATATATTATTCAAATTTCGGGCAGCACTTCGCTATATGATACGCCTGACGGTAAAGTCTCCAATTATCCGGACGTAGAATCAATTCTTTTCAATGCAGATTCCGTTCATAATAATTGGGTTCATATTACCAATCAGGTGTATTTAGCAGAAGGCGAAAAACCGATTAAAGCATGGGTCAAATGGATTGAAAATGACCGTATCAAGCTACTCTTGACTTTAAATGGAGGGTATGAATAGCTGATCCATAAACCTTTCAAAAGGCCTTTACCATACTCAATCCAAATTGTCTAGACTGATAGATAGGCAAAACAAGTAAGGATGCCTGTTTCTCTCCTGTCCTCCCAAAGCACTTCGAAATCGTAGGGAATAGCCAATAGGCAGCCTCTGTGGACAAAACACCAATACCTGCCCCCGCCACAACATCTCCTACCCAATGTCGATTATTGAAAATCCGATATATCCCTGTAGCTGCCGCAACCGGATACCCACAGATGCTTAACCAAAAATTCGCATCCCGGTATTCTCTGAACATAAAATGAGCGGAAGAAAATGCTGTCGTAGTATGTCCTGAAGGAAATGACAATCGATTGGAGCCGTCAGGCCGCTCTTCGCCCACGAAATATTTTGTGGGCAGAACAGCCGATGCTGCTAATAGCTGCGAAGTGGTATAAATAACAGTACGATCTCTAAAGTTATGCTTACCTTTTACACCTACCATATTGAGCGCGTAAACAGCAGCTGCTGGAGCATACTGCATATAGTTATCAATTTGAGCACCAGGCACAATATGTTCATTGCTCTCGTATTGCGTTGATGTATTCAATTTCCTTAAATCCGAACTCATAAGACTCGCGATCCCGTATCCTATAAACACCGATGGAATAATCAGTTTTTTTGCGGAGAACTGGTACGTTTTGTCTTTAACGGTACTATTCTGACTATTTATCCCACTTGATGATTGCGCTGTTAATGCCATGGTAAAACAACATAGCATCAAAAGAACGATTCCTGTTTTCATTATTCTTCTCCTTTGTTTTTCAACGCCATCAACAATGTATACGCTCCTTGCTGTACTATCTGCCTGTTCAGTAGTTTACTGCTGTTTTCTATGGCTATCCAGCCGTCTCCAGATTCTCCGCACGTAACAGCTATCATCTTGAACTTATTGGCAGGCAAAGCCTCAAACACATATCTTTCCCCTTCAAAATCCACCACACTTTCCTCGGGCAAAGCCAATGCCTTATGTTCTGGTATAATGATTTCCGCATTCATGTACCTACCCGGAATAAGCAATGCGCTACCATCATGAAGACGTACCCTAACATCTACCGCCCTGTCGCTTGAAATGTTCTTTCCGATTAACATCACTTCCCCGGAGTAAGTCTTAGACGTATTAGTATTGCTATAAGTGGTTACCTTCTGTCCTATCCTGATATTCTCCCAGTCTTTTTCAAAAACCTTTAGATTGAGATGCAGTTCCTTTGGATTCACCAATTCGAATAGTACATCTGATGAAGATATATACCGGCCAACATTCAAAAAAACCTGCGAGGTAAAGCCATCAAACGGAGCGTAGATCTGTACAGTCTGTCGAATATTATTCACCGTAAGTTGCGTCGCATCGATATGGATTAGTTTGAGTTTTTGAGCCAGCGAACGGAGATTGACTAATAAAGTCTGATAGTCGGCGCGTGCTTGAAAGTATACCTTATCACTACTAGCTTTACTTTGGTTCAGGTCTTGCTGCCGGAGATACTCAGCTTCGGCATTCTGCAATTGAGCCTTCGTAACGAGGTAATCCTGCTGCAATTGGATAAACTGGCTATCCTCCAACTCGGCCAATACATCGCCTTTTCTAAAAGCCATTCCGGGTAGTAGTTTGGTTGATTTTAGATACCCTCCGAGAGCACTGCTAATCGAAATCAGACTCTGTGGCGGAACCTCTATTTTTCCATTCAGCTTCAGTGTCTGTGTTATGAAACGTTCTGTTATACTGGTTTTGGAAAGTAAAAATGATTGCAACTGTTGATCAGAAAGCTCGAGCATATTTTCTGAATCCGAACTAGGGATATCTTCGGTTTTACGATCTTGGCTCGTACAGCCATAAGCTAGTAAAATAACTAAAAAGCCTACTAAATATTTCATATGTAAATAATTATCTTCAATGAGCTCACAAGCTCGGTTTTATTTTCAATTGTCACTAAATTGTCCCGACTGATCGGGATGGAATATCCACACCATTTTCATACGTGTTTGTGCAGCATGTACTACATGGATATTTCATATGGTATTTACTTAGAGATAAGATATTGAATTTGAATTGCCGTTTGATTAAGCGTTAATACAGCTTCGTAATAATCATTCTGTAATTGAAGTGCCTGATTATTTAACAGCACCCATTCAAGGTAATTGATCTGTCCGCTGGAAAACTGTTCCTGTGCCGTTCTAATAATAAGTGATGCGCTAGACAATTGTTTGCTTTCAAAGGTTTCGACAATATTCTTTTGGTTCTGAAATTGTATCAAAGCAGCAGTATACGCACGCTCTAATTCGGTTTTCTTTTTGGCGACCTCATTCTCTACATATAGCAATCGTTGGCTTTCGGCTTGAACCTGAGCCCTGTTTGCTTTCGTAAAGATGGGAATGCCAATTCCCATTTCGACCGAGCTGAAGCGTCTATTGCTGTTCACCTCCCTAAAACTTTGATTGGTATAACCTACAGAAAGATCGGGCAATAGCTTTGATTTTTCGAGTCGTATATTAGCCTGTGATCTAACGATTTCCTGCGCCATTAAACGGACTTCAGGATGTAGGGCCAACTCTTCTGCCGAGCTTGTCAAAACTTCTTTAATCGCTATGTTAGGAGCTTTAGGTTCGTAGCGGATATCGCTTTGTAACAACAATTGTAGCTGAACCTTTGCTAGTTCTATATCCGTTCCTATAGTCGCAAGTTGAATACGTATATTTTCGCGCTGTACTTCTACAGCTGCAACCTCCAAGGCATTACTCTCTCCCCTTGCTAACCTTAAGTTGGCTTTTTCTAAAAACAACCTATAGCTGCTATCCGACTGCACTAGAAGATTCTCCTTTTTGCGCATGACAAGAATATAGTAAAACAGTTCCGTCACTACCTTTTTTAGCTCCGTAGTATTTAGGTGGGATGCCATAATGGCGGCATCCCATTCGGTTTTCAAAAGCTTCTTTTGATTCGTATAGACAGTAGGGAAATTAATAGACTGAGACACCCCTATACTATTGTCTGAAGTAGCTCCGTTTAACTGACCGAAGGAGGTCTGTAAAGTCGTTTTGGGTAAATTATTAGCCGTCTCAACTCGTTTAGCATAATACTCGGTCAACAGCGCCTGACTCTTGACAGACATATTGTCTTTCGTCGCCCTATTTAAAGCCTCCTCTAGCGATATGTTTTGACAATATCCGCCTAGGCTTAATGTGAAGAATACAAGCGTACACACCGTCTTCTTGCCCAATCTGATTATTGAAAAGTTCATCCTTTCAAATACAATATAAAGAACGGGCAATACATATAGCGTTAGGAATGTAGCTATCAACAGTCCTCCTATCACCACTGTAGCCAAAGGCCGCTGTACCTCTGCGCCAGCCCCATTACTGATCGCCATAGGCAAAAAACCGAACGATGCCACAAATGCAGTCATCAATACAGGCCGCAACCTTGTCGAAGTACCCTGTACGACGACCTGCTTCAGGTCTTTCTCTCCGAGTTGTTTCAAATGATTGAACTCGGTCACCAATACAATACCATTAAGTACCGCCACCCCAAATAGAGCAATAAACCCTACTCCTGCACTGATACTAAAGGGCATATCCCGAAATGCAAGAAAAAAGATACCGCCAATAGCTGATAGCGGGATGGCACTATATATCAAAAGACTGTACTTGACCGAATTAAATGCAAAATACAATAAGATAAAAATCAAGACCAATGAGATTGGAACAGCAATCATCAGCCTGTCTTTCGCTTTATTAAGGTTTTCAAATGCTCCTCCATAAGTAGCATAATAACCTGCAGAGAAGTTAAGCTGCTTATCTACTTTAGCCTGAAGTTCACGAACAATTCCCTGCACATCACGCCCCCGCACATTAAACCCTATCACTATCCTTCTTTTAGCATCTTCTCTTTGAATCTGAGCTGGACCGTGTACTATAGCTACTTCAGCCAATTCATAAAGTGGTACTTGACTACCTCCTTTCGTTGGAATCAATAGGTTCTGTATATCATCTAGATTCTCTCGCTGTTTTTCGTCCAGACGTACCACCAGATCAAAACGCTTCTCGCCTTCATAAATCATTCCGGTACGCTGACCGGCGAATGCGGTATTGACAATTCTGTTGACGCTTGCAATATCTAAATCATATTGCGCCATGCTAGCCCTGTCATAACGAATGACAACCTGGGGCATTCCCGTGATGGGCTCGATATATAAATCCTGCGCACCCTCCACATTCTTAATCAGTTCGCCAAAACGATTTGCATAATAGGATAAGCTATCGAGGTCTTCGCCAAATATCTTACATACCACATCCTGCCGTGCTCCCGTCATCAACTCGTTGAAACGCATCTGCACCGGAAATTGAAATCCGGTGCTTATTCCAGGCACAGCTTCCAATGACTTACTCATTTTATCGGCTAGCTCTGGAAATGTTTTGGCCGAGGTCCAGTCTTTTTTATCCTTCAAAATAACCATCATATCACTGGCCTCCATGGGCATCGGGTCCGTGGGCACCTCACCACTACCTATTTTAGTTACCACCTTCTCCACTTCTGGATAGTGTTCCTTCAGCACCCTAGCTGCCTTTTGTGTGTATTCGATTGTTGTCTGCAAGTTACTTCCTGTCAACACGCGAGTGTCTACAGCAAAATCCCCTTCTTCCAGAGCGGGAATAAATTCTCCTCCCAAGTTGCTCAAAATAAATACCGCACCTGCAAATAAGAGTACCACTGTGGCGATTATGGTTTTTGGAATACGCAACACCTTATCTAATAAACCTCGATGCCATCGCTCTAGATGTTGCATCACACGATCCGATACGTTCGGCTTCTTTTTAATTTTGCGACTCAGAACCAAAGCGCTCATCATAGGGACATAGGTCAACGATAGGATAAAGGCCCCTGTCAACGCAAAAGCGATAGTCTGTGCCATCGGCTTGAACATTTTACCTTCTATCCCCTCTAGGGTAAAAATCGGAAGGTAAACGATAAGAATGATAACCTGTCCAAAAACGGCGCTATTAATCATCCTACTGGCAGACGAACTGACTTCCTTATTCATCTCCGATGGAGTCAGCACATTTAATCCCGCGAACCGCTTGTCATGGTATAATTGATGCAGAACAGCCTCGACAATGATAACAGCACCATCTACAATCAATCCAAAGTCGAGTGCGCCCAAACTCATCAGGTTACCGCTCACACCAAATAGATTCATCATAATAATGGCAAACAACATCGATAATGGGATTACCGATGCAACCAATAGCCCAGCTCTAAAATTACCCAAGAATAAAACAAGTACAAAAACTACAATAAGTGCACCCTCGGCCAAGTTTTTCTCAATAGTACCAATAGCACTATTGACCATTTTCGTACGATCCAAAAACGGCTCCAATAAAACACCTTCCGGAAGTGTCTTTTGGATTGTTGCAATGCGGTCTTTGACATGTTGTACTACCTCACTACTATTTGCCCCCTTAAGCATCATCACCACCGCACCGGCGACTTCGCCTTTGTCATCATAAGTCATAGCACCGTAGCGGGTCGCGTAGCCCAACTTCACCTCCGCTACATCCTTTAAAAGAACAGGTATTCCATTAGGTAACGAGGCTACAGCAATTTGCTCAATATCCGATTTGTCTCCTATCAGACCTTCACTCCTAATGTAAAGCACTGTCGGTCCTTTATCAATATAAGCCCCTCCAGTATTCTGATTGTTATTCTCCAGCGCCGTAAAAACGTCACCCAAACTCAAATTCAGCGCCTGCAACTTATTCGAATTGACAGCTACTTCATATTGCTTCAACTTGCCACCGAAACTACTCACCTCAGCTACCCCTTTGACACCTAAGAGCTGTCTTCTTACTATCCAATCCTGAATAGTACGTAATTCGGTCGCGTCATATCGATCTTCATAGCCTTCTTTTGGTCGTATCACATATTGATATATCTCACCCAGCCCTGTAGAGATAGGGCCAAGTTCGGGTGTACCGATATCTTCGGGGATATCATTTCTAACAGTTTGTAGCCGCTCTGTAACTTGTTGCCTAGCCCAGTAAACGTCCGTATCGTCGTCAAAAACAATGGTAACCAAGGATAGTCCAAATCGGGAAAAACTTCGTATCTCTTTAATTCCGTTGATATTGCTATTCGCCTGTTCGATCGGAAACGTAACCAATCGTTCGATATCCGTTGCACCTAGCGACGGTGCTACCGTAATAACCTGGACTTGATTGTCCGTAATGTCGGGCTGAGCGTCAATAGGCAATTTCGTTGCTTCATACAATCCGATGCCAACCAATGCCAATGTAAACAGCCCGACAATGAGTTTATTCCGAATGGAAAACTCAATAATCTGATGTAACATAGTATTTTATGCTATTAATAAAGTTAAAGGGAATCAACGGATTAGGTATACATACCTACCTGTACAATCATCGAAGCATACGTCCTAGTCTAAAACAAGGAGACACCAACGACTACGACCTTCTTTTCGAAGTCGTACAACACAATCCGCTTTTAAATTAATCCTAAAAAATTAACAGCTCTTTGGCGGTTGCCAAATAGTAGACAAGTAAGTATTCTCAATAAAAGCTTCATTATAGACCTGAAGCTTCAGCATGTCATCCTGAGAGATCTTATGCTGTAAATCAACAATGAAATCAGGTGTACTGATACAGTACACGCTCAACACATTATTATGTGTAATAAATGGAAGCTTTTTATCTTGATCGTAATCGTCATCCTCCGGATGATTGTCCAGATGATCTCCATTATAATGAAGTGTAATAAATTCTAAAATGGTCATCTCCGGTTGCTGTGATTTATGTTCGACAAAATGTTCTACCAATACCGGCAATTTCAACAACTGAATAAGCTCTGTTGTTGAAAGCAGATAAGTAAATAGAAATAATATAGCGAACATCCTTTTCACAAAAACAAAGTTAGGTAAAAATAAACTAGGTGGTTGCGCAATCTACTATTTGAAATTATTAAAAATTAGATTAGTACGGAGTACAAAGGAACAAACCGATATTTCAACAGATATAACATCATATATTGTACTTTTTTACGGACACTACCCACTAACTACACCCAAACTACTCTTAAAATACTTGTTTATATTGTAAAAATATAAGAAATTTGCAAATCTTTATCATACCGATTCCGGATTTTAGTTGTCCTAATAAAGGTCATAGAGATACCAAACTGTTTTTAAATACCACAAGTAACTTAAAAAAATGAAATCATTGTTAACGACTACCGTGTTATTTCTCGGTGTTCTTTTCTGTCAAGCTCAAAGTATCGAAACAGATATCATTGGGAAGTGGAAATGTATTAAAATGATAGTTCTGGATGAAAAAGGGAATCCAGAAGGCGCTCCACGAATTCCAAAAAATGAAGGTAGTGATATCTCTTATGTTTTTAGTGCTAACAAAACAGGCATATATACAGATGAAGGTAAATTTGATTTAGACGAATTCATGTTTGATTCAAAATTTAGAGACAATAAAATAATCATTACAAACCAACAGGACAGCGAACGCGTTTATATCCTCACTGTAAAATTGGATGAAGATAAAAAAAACATGACCATGAAGGTTGACCGAAATCAAGAAGGATTAGGAGGACTAATTCTGACTTTAGTCCGTCCGAAATAAACACCCCCTATGACATTAGCAAAAGCCTGACCTCATTTTTAAGGCAGGCTTTTTTATAGAACCCTCCTTCTCATTATCCTAAGAGGAAAGAAAAACACAACATATAGTTACTGCTCTCCTGCACAATAGCAGCAACGGACCTACAGAATATAATGACTATTAACCACTTTAACAGTCTATAGTCATCAGGTTATAAAGAAGGCTTTCTGTAGAAAAAAATTAATCCCTACAAAAAAAAATGTACAAATAGAATTTGTTTATTATCTTTAGGCTTCACATATTTATAAAATGTGAGCCTATGAAGAACCTTTTATTTTTAACCCCTATGATAGTGGTGAATTGGACTATGGTTCCTGTTCTACTTTCAGGGCTCTTTTTCACCGTGTATCATTCTACCCTAACATAGGGCTGGAACATAAATCGTTACAAAATGAGCGTGGTGTCCAAAAAATAAACAGTGTAGATTCAAAGTAAATGGCATTCTATTACGCGAAATGAATAATTGATCATTATAGTTACATACTTTAACAAAACATCAAAAATCATGAACAGATACGGACTTAAAATAAAGATTAACGGAGAAGTAGTATCAAATGCTGGATTTGATAAAGATAATTATGTATTAACAGGAGGCACTACTTTTGTTAAGAGAGCAAACTGCTGTGAAGACTACTATTTTAATATAGGTGGATTAGACTCTGATGAGGACGAACATGTTGACTGGTACCGAACTGTGGTAAAAGTTGGAGATGTCATTACAATGGAAGTAATCGACGGTCCCTTTGACCCGCCAAATCACCGGTATAAGAATGATCTGACCCCTGAGGAAATCATTCAAAATAAAATTGACTTCTACAATAAATTGAAAGAAGAATTAAAGGGACATATCGAAATAGCGGTATAACTAAGTTTATAACACATACTTCAAAGTTGTACGCCGCTTCCTGTGGGAAGCGGCGTACAATTACTCAAACGTGGATTTGCTAATGTCACTTATGTAATCCAATCCTATACTTACCATGTTCGGCTTGAAAGCTCTTAGTTATCAAACTTCCAAATTCAGGCTTGTTGACACGTGCCAAGTCAATCTCTACGAAATCCAATGCTTCTTCTCCACCTGCTTTTATCAATATTTCTCCGTCCGGGCCCACGACCTGACTATCGCCGCGGTAGCTTTCCAGCTCGCCATCAAAATATTCTTCACCGATGCGGTTACAGCTTATATAAAAGCATTGATTCTCCAATGCACGTACAGGTATAATCGTTGGCGTGACCGGTCCTCCAAAACAAGCGGAATGGCAGATGACCTCTACCCCCTGCGATTTGAGCATCGAAGTATGCTGCGGAAACCAACAATCAAAACATACGGTAAGACCAATCCGTGCTTGCATACCATCATGAACCGCTGCAACATCACCAGATTCAAAAAAACGCTTTTCATAATCCGGCAAATGAATTTTTCGATAAGATGCAACCAATCCCGATGCGCCGACCAAAATTGATGTGTTATACAGTACGCCATTATCCAACTCAGGGATAGTACCCGTGATGTAGCCATTTCCACTATCTGCCAGAAAACTGGCCAATGAACGAATCGTTATACTGTCGTTTAAACTTTCGGCAAAAGGCAAAATATCATCCCGTCTATCAATTGCATAGCCTGTTGTAAAAAACTCAGGCAATACCAACAGGTCAAATTTGCTATCCATAATCTTACGCCTTATATAATCTAAGTTTGCTTGAACATCCCGCCACAATACCGCATATTGGAAATAACCTACTCTCATGTATTCAAAAATTAGTGCGCGCTTGATTTAGAAAAAAGATTAATAATGACAACCCCTATGATAATGAAGGCTATCCCGAATATGGCAGGCAAATCCAACGACTCCTTATAAACAAAATAACCGACTGCCGAAATAATCACAATCCCAAAGGCAGACCATATCGCATAAGCTATTCCCATAGGTACACCTTTTAATGCGAAAGAAAGCAGATAAAAAGAAAGTGCTAACGAACAAACAAACAATATGGAAGGTACCGGTTTCGTAAACTGTTCGGTCTTTTTAAGAAAGGACGAACCGATCACTTCAAACAAAATTGCCGCAGCTAGAACTAGATAATGCTTCATATACGCTCAAACAGTTAGATCATTGCTACAAAGGTAGGAATTTCGATGTATCCTTTGTTACACAAAGAGCAATCCCATATTCTTATCTTCGGTTAATTCAAGAAGAAGAAACAAATACTCTTAAACACTAGAACAGATGAAAAAACAAATTTTAGCCGTTGCATTATTACTAATGGGAATAACCTTTACCAATTCGCTATCCGCACAGCAAGTCAATGTAGAAGCCGTAGAAAAGGCCGTCAAAGCAGACGGAAAGTACGCGATTTTGGTGCAGACCCCAATGCATTTGATGGCTTCGGTAATGACTGGCACCGAATATAAATCAAAAGACAAAGCCGTTCAATTCGAGATTGTACTTATCGGACAGGTCGTCAAAGACCTGGCAGAAAATAAAGAGTTGGAAAGCACTATCCAAAGTGCCGAAAAATTCGGGGTCAGATTAGTGGTTTGCGAATTTGCGATGAATAAGCTTGGGGTAAAGAAATCACAATACCATACCTCTATTCATACCACTCCGAATGGTTTTACTTACTTATTTGGACTTCAAGAATTAGGTTTCAAAACTATAACACTGTAACACGCACACACAAACTATAGGAGCAGTAGAATGCCGATTCAAACCGTCCACTGTAGTTTTTTAACCACTATAGACGCGGCGGTTTGAATTATTTCATATATACCGTTCTTCGTATTTCAGTAGCTGATGATTTTCCTTATCTTAGAAACCAGAAATAAAGAAAATGGAAAAGATAGCACTACCTACAGCCGGCCTCGTCGTAGTCGATGACAATAAATTACTACTGGGCTATAGCCGTAATAAAAAAGCCTGGTACCTGCTAGGCGGAAAGGTGGACCAAGGCGAGAATTCCCTCGAAGCCCTACTTCGCGAAATAGCAGAAGAAACCAGTCTTCGATTAAGTCCCGAGTCAGTCCAATTCTACTGTCATATATCTGCCCCAGCCTACGGAGAAAACACGAATATTATGATGGAGCAAGATTGCTTTTTCTACAGACTGGAAGAAGAAATCCAAGCTAGCAGCGAGATAGATGAAATCCGATTTTTTGATTTTGATACTTATAAAAAAGAACCTATACAAGTACCTGGTGTAGTCCTCCTGTACCAACGCTTGATTATGGACGGATATCTCCAATAATAGTTTAAGTAGACTTAGCCCATGGAAGCCCTCATCCCTATACTATGCGAAAAATATGGCGTTAGCCCCGAACTAATAGCTCTACTCCTTTCCCGCATGGAAAAAAAATCCTACGGTTACCACGACACCGTTATCGGACTACATGAACGTAAGCAATATTACTATATCATTAATGAAGGCATATGGCGAGCATATAGCCTATTTGATGGAGAAGAAAGAACCCTTTGGTTTGAGCGCTATGGAGATGTCTTATATTCTGAGGCATCCGAAGACTACATTATAGAATCCATCTCTGACAGTTCTGCTTACGTCATTTCAAAAGTCGACCTGGATGCTTTTTGCAAAGAATCACACGAGATATCCAATTTGGTCAGGACCATACTTGAGCAATACTACTTTCAGATTACCGAGTGGTTGGTCATGCTATGCCAGCCTACCGCCCGTGCGCGCTACCTTACAATACTCGAAAAAGACCCCGAGGTTTTTCAGCTGGTCCCTCAGAAATACATTGCCTCCTGCCTAGGTATGACCCCACAGTCGCTCAGCCGTATTCGAAGGCAGCTGGTAAAACAAAGCATTAGTTAACAAATGTTCACTTTTCCGCATTTTTAAGCACCTATTTTTGCCATCTGCTTAAAAAAAGAATTAATACAGATGGAAACGAAAACGGAACTACACAACTGGAAAAAGAAATTTGCTATTATATGGTCGGGGCAACTATTTTCTATATTAAGTAGTGCAACTGCCCAATTTGCTATCGTCCTTTGGATTGGTATGGAAACCGGTTCTGCGGAAGCTTTGGCTTATGCTACTATCTCAGGGCTATTACCACAGATCGTACTAGGACCTTTTGCTGGCGTATTCGTAGACCGATGGAATCGCAAGTGGACCATGATTGGTGCGGATCTCTTCGTCGCATTCTGTTCTGCTTTAATTGCGCTATTCTTTTATTTGGATACCGTCGAGCTATGGGCTATTTATATACTTCTAACTTTACGTTCTATAGGTGGAGCTTTTCACTCTCCGGCGATGAAATCAGCTGTTCCCCTCCTTGCACCAAAATCGGCTTTGGTACGTATCGCCGGAGTAAACGAGGTCATCCAATCCATTTCCATTATATGTGGACCTATTCTCGGTGCAATAGGATTGCTACATTTTGGGATGAGTGCGGTCATGCTATTGGATGTAGCAGGTGCTATCATTGCCTGCACTGCTTTGGTCTTTGTACGTATCCCCAAAGTAACGCAGGCGGCACAATCCGCTAAGTCTATCCTAAGGGATATGGCTTCAGGAGTAAGCATAATCTGGAAAAACAAAGGAATATCGTGGTTGATGGGCTGTGAGATAGTTATCAATTTCTTTGTTATGCCTATTGTCGCCGTCATGCCTTTGATGACCCTCCAGTATTTTAAGGGTAGCCCCTATCAGGTCAGTTTAATTGAAGGTCTGTATGGCCTCGGTTTACTTATCGGAGGTTTGGCCCTCAGTTTATGGAACCCCAAGATAAAAAAGACCGTACTCATCGTTTTTGGATTCTCCGCTCTAGGCATTGCATTAGCGACCTGTGGTGTATTACCACCTACTTACTTTACCGCCTATGCCGTAATGACCATCCTACAAGGGCTAGCGGTCCCTTTCTTCACTGGGCCGTACACCGTATTGGTGCAAACACAATTCGACCCCAAGTATTTGGGGCGTGTCTTCTCCATTTCTGGTAGCATTGTCCAATTACCCGCCATGCTCGGATTGCTTTTCGCCGGGATACTGGCGGATGATATTGGTGTAGAGAAGGTATTTCTTATTGGGGGGATTGTCGTCACAACGACGGCCATATTTTTAAGCTTGATACCCGCTGTACGTCGCTTGGAAAAGGAGCATTAAAAGCGATTTCCTTCTGCATGACTGTTACTTAGAATGCGGTAGAGATGGTGCTACGAGCTAGTGGAGATAGTAGTAAGAAGGCTACTGAAACCGTGTTGAGTCCGAGTCCCCTCCGTGTTGACAGTAAGTATAACTTGCTCCCAGTATGGTGGTGCCTAAGACACAGCTCTCTCTCAATAGCTTTCAGCATTGCATCTCCCGTATAGCGAAGTACGATATTGGTGCAATACAGGTAGCTGTATTGCGCCGATATTACTTCAGATTTTTCCCGGCTAGATGAGCAAGATATCTATCTTCAGCGGCATAGTCAAACTGTTCAAAGGGATAGGCTGCAAGTTGAGGAAAGGCAGATTCCCAATTCTTTACGCCATACTGCCCTACCAGATTGAACAGATAGCGGTGGATAGAAGATAAATAGTCTCTATTTTTCAATCCTGCTCCAGCCAATATTCCTTCTGATCGGGTTGTATCTAATACGAACGGTCGCGGTACCGACCATGGAGTCATCCCTATATCTTTAAAATTTCCTTCTCCCTTATCAATAGGTACTAATTTACCATTATAATCGAGGTAGTCAGCTATCGTCTCTCCAATCTCTAGAACAGACAATGGCGAAGCATCCCCCACATTGACTACCTGCGTCTGCCGCAGGCCAACTGCCGCAAGACCGACTTCGGCGATCAAACGTCCCGAAGTTGTATGAAATAAACTCTCTCCACGATAGGCTACCGGGATTTGACGTCTTTGGTCGAGCATGCGTTTGACAAACCACCATTCCCTCGGGTGCTGCGAGTAGGCTCCATAAATGGCACAAGGTCTCAAAATCGTTAAGGGATTTCGGCTACCGGACAATAATACTTCCTCCAAGGCAACTTTTCGGGTAGAATAAGTCGCTGGACCAGCTTCTACCGTTGCATTCGTTTCCAAAATAGGTTTATCAAATAAAGGAAAGCCGCAACTGCCAGCTTCGTCCAATGTTCTACCATAAGCATCCTGGTACACACTAGACGAAGATAACACGATAAGGCTACTGTAATCAGACTGCATCTCCAGGAGCTGTAATCCTTCCTCTTCGCCAAAAGCCACCAAGTCTATTACCAAATCGGCACCAGCGGACATCATTTTGTCAAACGACGCACGTTCATAGCGGTCAAATCGTAACACTTCGGTCGTCTGTACATCAACCATATAGGGCAATGGGCTTCTGCAAAGTAGGACGACCTCCCAGCCTGCCTTATTCAACAATTGATAAAATGCATAGCCAATCTGTCCTGAGGCTCCTATAATAATGGCTTTCATTCTAGTTTATTTTTATTTCACATCATTCACCCGTAGCTATACCTGGCTCGCAGATCTTCTCAGACAACATATCCCTCGTCTTGATTCAGGAACTCGATGTCATCAATCCCGCTCGTCGGGTTGATTTGCCGCCAACGGCATTGTTGCACAAGTTCTTCTTTGAGACAGCATAGATGCAGGAGAATCGCCACAACAAATAAAATCAGTAAAGCTATAAAAACACGCTTCCTTTTCATGAGCTTTGATTTAGCAATTAGAGCAGTCATACGGGTATTTACCTAAAATCATAAGGCGATTATTTTACAGTTTCATTGTAAAACTAATCCGAACGTCACTTTTTCACCTAAAAAAAAGAACTCAAGCATCAAAAAGAGATTCTAAAACGTTATTTAAAACTTATGAATCCCACAAAACAAGGTAACAATTCTCTATGCTAAAATAACTATCTTTTGATAGATAGAATAAACAGTACATTTCTAATAATGTGCAATTTGTAAGGCTACCTTACTTACGCTATTGTGGGAGACATTCTAGGCTTATTTAATGACCTAGAAAAGATGGTGTCTTGTTATGAAATCGATAGCCTAAGCCCAACATGAGGTAATTGGGTTCGTGAAAGTCTTTTAGATTATAACCGATATGCAAGAAAGAACTTCTACTGGTACCTATCTTCAACGCAAAACTCTGGTAGGTGCCATTAAAATCGGCTCCCCGATATAAAACATTCTTTCCCAAGCCGATGCCTATAGTGAATATAGGCATGATATACTCCGCACGCGCGGATATACCCAAGGCAACTTGCTGATTCCAATTGGGCTTGAAGAATTGTTGTTGTGTACCCACGATATAATCTTCCGTATATACATTTGCGCTACCATCATATATCCCATCTAAAGAGAGTCCTGTCCGGAATCGATAACTCACATTGTACATCGGTGCAAAATAGGCTCCCACTACTGGGTATTTATGGGGTGAGGCGACCTGACTACCGAAAGAATATACCCCTTTCCTCCGCCAGGAACCAAAAATGACTACATCATAACTGATATGCTTCGGAAAGGCATGCGCCTGCAAGGTATTTGTCGCTTTCGCCTCTGCTGTTGCTAGCTTAGAAACATCATACTGTAGTCCGATCTTTCCACCCAGCATATTCACACCAGCATTGGGATACTCCGTATTGCCGTTGGAGAAATGAGTGATATCCGCCCCTCCTGTCACCGACAGCCTATCCATCAGCCGCCATTTTAGGAACATACCAAGATTGATATAAGCATTCTCACGCGAACCGACAATCAGATTCTCTGGATTGGTCTGTGGATTATAGGGTTTCCACCCGGTCGAGAGACCGAAATTCCATTCGTAGCCTAGTGACAGTCCTTTGCCCAGATTAGCAATCTCCGCATTCTGAAACAAGTAAGTAGCAACTGGACTTCCAAACTCCTGCCCTCCACGAAAACTAAAGTATGCGATACCGACACCTTGTTCTGTATTTCGAAATACCTCCTTGCCAAGGCTACCAGTGGGTAATCCAAAGGAGTACTTAAGATGTCCCGAAAAAGCACTTCGGATACGTTGCTCCTGTCCGTTATGCTCCTTATAAAATGGAGAAGATGCCAAGACCGAGGCAGATCTGAACTCGACCGCTATATGATGGCTATACCCTCCTTTTTCACGGCTTGTAGTATCGATTTTGGTAAGCAAATTTTGACCAAACGCATTTGAAAACCAAAAAGCTACAAAGAACAGCAGAAAGCATATACGGTTATTCATCAATAATTTGGAGACTATACTATAATTGAATATGATTGTAAAATAATAAAAAAAAGTGAACCCTATACTTTTTTGTATTTTTGATTCGGTAACAAAATTAACATCCATATGAAAGCTCTATTAATTGGTGCAACAGGCGCTACTGGAAAAGATTTACTTCATCTATTGCTAGCTGACGACACCTTTAGCCGTATTGATGTATTTGTACGCAGACCGCTGTCTGTCCAGCATGAAAAGCTACATGTACACGTTATCGATTTTGATGCGGTAGAGCAATGGCAAGAGCTCGTCACTGGCGATGTGCTGTTCTGCTCTTTGGGAACGACACTAAAAGTAGCTGGAAGCAAAGAAGCCCAATGGAAAATCGATTATGACTATCAGTATAACTTTGCTAAAGCAGCGAGAGCCAACAACGTCCCTAAACTGGTACTGGTGTCGGCTGCATTGGCTTCTGCTACCTCTATTTTCTTCTACAACAAAATGAAAGGACAGCTGGAAGAAGCTATACAGGCATTGGATTTTCCCCGCCTAAGTATATTTAATCCACCGGCCTTGATTCGAAAAGATAGCGATAGACCGGGAGAAGCACTTGCCATAAAAGTCACAAAGTGGTTCAATAAAATAGGTTTATTGACCAAACAACGCCCCCTTCCAACCGAAATACTGGCTCAGGCACTCCTTCATGCTAGTCTGAATCAAAACGAGGGCTTTCATCGTTATGCCGGTGAAGAAATTTGGAAATACGCTGGCAAGTAGTCTCTTTTTGCCAAATGACAATTGGGCTTAGTTCAGTGCGTCCTACTTTTGTGCTATAAATCAAAGCACATAAGAAATGGCTAAAATGGATATTCTCGTAGGTCTCCAGTGGGGAGATGAAGGAAAAGGCAAGTTTATTGACAGAATATGTCCCAAGTATCAGATTGTCGCCCGATATAATGGAGGTGCCAACGCAGGACATACCATATTTTGGAATGGTCACAAGATTACCCTCAAACTGCTGCCCTCGGGTATTTTCTATTCCCACATTACCAATGTTATCGGTAGCGGTGTCGTCATCAACCCTACACAGCTTAATCAAGAGATAGCCCAGTTGGCGGATATTTACCCTGAGCTCAACATACAAGAGCACCTACTCATCTCCCGGAAGGCACATCTAGTATTGCCTACAGACCAGTACAGCGATATCTACATGGAGGGGTCGGACCTATTCCGTACGATAGGCACTACAAAAAATGGAATTGGTCATGCCTATGCCAACAAAATGCTAAGACAAGGGTTTAGAGTTGGTGATATTTTCGCTTCCGACTTCGCTTCTAATGTAGAGCAGGTCATACGTCGCGAATACCAATACTTGACCCGTCTGGGGCAGACCCTACCCGACTTTCAAGAAACTCTAGGTATCTTCCTAGCGAATATAGAAACCCTCAAAGAGCTGACGATAACCGATACGGAAACCTTTATCAACAAAGCGCTAAAAGAAGGAAAGCCTGTGCTGGCTGAAGGTGCTCAAGCGACTATGCTGGATATAGACCACGGTACCTATCCTTATGTAACCTCCTCCAATACGGTTGCTTCAGCGGCATGTGTAGGTCTAGGGGTTTCTCCCCGTCAGGTTGGCGAAATATTTGGTGTGTTGAAAGCTTATAACACCCGTGTGGGCGAAGGACCATTCCCTAGTGAAATAATAGGCAAGCTGGGCGACGAGCTCCGTATCAAAGGAAATGAGTTTGGGTCCAACACCAAACGCCCCAGACGGATCGGCTGGTTGGATTTACCTGCACTCCAGTACGCCATCATGCTCAATGGTGTCACTCAACTGATAATCACCAAATCGGATGTACTTAATGGAATGGATATCGTCAATGTTTGCACCCATTACGAACTGGATGGAAAACTTGAGTACAACTTCCCTACTGTTCAAGATATAAGTCAATTAACACCACACTGGAAAGCTTTCTCTGGATGGAACGCTGATTTTTCGAAAATCAAATCTGCACAAGAGTTACCCTATGAACTGGCCCAATATCTTCGTTATTTGGAAGCTGAATTAGAGACGCCTATCACGCACCTTTCTATTGGTCCTGAGCGGGATGCTATTATCAATTTAAAATAAAGTCTCGCGTATAGTCCCCTACTTATAAGAATTAACAAAGGATTATTTGTAAATTCCATCCTGAAATCAAATACATGACATGAAAGAACTTATTGCTTTTGTTGAAAAGTTTGGACCGCTCAATGAACAGGAAAAAGATATCATTGGTAACGTATTCAAACATACCCAGGTTACAAAAGGAGAATACTTTGTAGAATGTGGCAATATAAGCAAACGGATTGCTTTCGTAGAGGATGGCGTATTCCGTTCGGTATACTATAATAAAAAAGGAGACGATTTTACCCGTTATTTTATTTATGAAGGTCGCTTCATTGGTGACCTTCATAATTTTCAACAGCAGGCTCCGTCCGATGACTGTATCGAAGCTGTCACCGACGCGAGCATCTGGTACATTGATTGGGAAAATTTTGCCACGCTAGAGAAACAGGTTAGTATTTGGCCCTTATTGATTAGTAAGCTTTATGCGTTTGTAGCAGAAAGCAAACTAAAGATGGCAAGCACAATGAAAAACCTCGATGCCAGTGAACGGTACGAACTTTTCTTAAGGCACTATCCCGGTCTGGCCAATAGGGTTCCCCTCAGCATGTTGGCCTCCTATCTCGGTATTACAGCCTCCTCCCTCAGCCGGATACGACGGACTATAGAGAATTAACACAGCATCCAACTATAAATCACCAAGATGAAAAACACCCCGCTATCAAACGAACAAATCACGGCACTAGAGGCGACTCTAAAAGAGCGTTTTGAAAAAAACAAGAATCGTCATCCAACATTGAACTGGGAAGAGGTCTGGAAAAAAGTTAACTCTGCTCCCGATAAAATGGCCTCATTGCACCAAATGGAAGAAACGGATGGACAACCTGATGTAATCGGCTACGATGAGAAGAAATCAGAATACCTCTTCTGCGACTGTGCAGCGGAAAGTCCAAAGGGCCGTCGGTCTATTTGCTACGACCAGCAAGCCTTAGACTCCCGAAAAGAACACAAGCCTAAACATAGTGCTGTCGCTATGGCAGCAGAAATGGGAGTAGAATTATTGACTGAGAGCGAATATGAGCAGTTACAACTATTAGGTGACTTTGATCTCAAAACCTCCAGCTGGCTACGGACTCCAGATGAGGTGCGGAGTCTAGGGGGAGCTATCTTTGGAGACAAACGCTACAAACGTACATTCATATACCACAATGGCGCAGAGTCATACTACGCCGCCCGAGCATTTAGAGGGATGCTCCGTGTCTGACAAAACGTGTTCTTCTCTCTACATTCCTAAAAAGAATGTAGAAAGAAGAGCAACATCTAAAAAAAGCTAGCGTTTCCAATGGTAGCGCACTCCCATCGTATACCATCTGCCAGGCATAGGAACGGCGGCGGTCTCCTTATAACTCCCATCCAGCAGATTAGTTCCTTCCACATAGAAATTCCACCGGTTCAGGCCATAGCCCACACGCAAATCTGTAATAAAATAGGATTTATGGAGTTCCCTTTTTATCCACCTACTTCCTAAGCTGAAATCCAACTTATTGATCTGATATAAAGCGCGTAGCAAGGTCTGATGCTTTAAGCTCTCGACAATAAACATGGATGTCACATTATCTGCATAGGTCATTTCTTTAGGTTTCAGATAGCTATAGCTCACATCGTATTTTAATCGCTGTCCGTCCGCTATAGGGATAACCTGCCCAAAACCAATATTTAGCCCAAACATCTTATTGTTTCCAAAGTTAAACGGT
>JBEBQJ010000071.1:0-23149 GCA_040395455.1 Sphingobacterium yanglingense
AGATGAAATTCATATCTAGACCATAAGATTCTGGATGTTCAAATTTGATAATACTCTTGTCCGGGTTGAAGAAATAAGCCTTACGCACATCTTTGTCACTGTATAAATTGTAGAGCTCATTGGTTGCAAATTGCATAACAGAGGGGGTTTGGTACACCGGTATCCCTATGATGCTCTGTAGGCCATTACTTGGAGCAGAGTGGATATGTACGATTAGGGCTGCAGGTTTGTCTTTATAGAATCCGGTTTCGGCTGCCTCCATAGGGTTGTAATCTGCTATATTGTCCAATTGACGTCCTTCCATGGCTTTTTTTGCATGTTCTATCGCTAGGCCGTAATCTTCTTTTTGACCAGCACCCGAGCCTCCTTTGTAGTGATATACCTGAGCTAGTAATGCATGAACAATCTTCTTATCGTAGAAAACTGAATACCCCGGTCTCTCCGCAGATTGATAATTTAGAATCTCATTAAGTTCCGAAATAACGAGTGAATAGACTTCCGATTGTGTTTTACGTTTAGAATCGTAACTTCCTACCGCTTCTGCATCAAAGTTGACCGGTAATCCATATTCATTATTATGATAAGGCGTAAAATATTGCATAAGCTTAAATAGGTACCATGCTCTCAGAAATTTGGCTTCTCCCGCTATAACCTCCCGCTGTTCAGTACTTGTATTGTTCAGTCTGCCTAGTTCGGTCAGTATGGTATTAAAAAAGCCAATATTGCTGTAATATTCTTTCCAGATAATCCCTGGAATAGTGTTTTCTTTCCAATCGAGCGAACTATTAAAAAAGCCTCTGTTGTTTCTGCCAAACGGATTGTTCAGATACTGTTCATAGTCTAGGTCGTCACTATAGAATTGAAAGACCATTTTACCCTTGTTGTTTTTATACGGTATTGTCGTTCCACTTAGTTTATGTTGAGTCGTGATAAAACTTTTTAAATAAGACCCCATCAGCGCCTTAATATCTTCGTATGAACTTACAGCTAGCACATTGGTAGGCTCTACTTCAAGATATTTCGAACAGCCTGTGTTTAGTCCTATTATTACTGAGGTTAACAGAAATAAAACAAAAGATTTTACCGTACTCTTTTTATATTGAAAATTCATAGCTTTTAATTTTGTTGTTTTCATCCTTTTGTTTTAGAAACCAATATTTAACGTAGCTGTGTATTGACGCGTGACCGGGTAGTTAAATTCGCCCATTAACGAAGGGTCTATCCCTGCATAGCTTGATAGGGTGAATAGATTTCTGCCACTTAGGCTGAATCTAGCCGTATGAAGTCCCCATTTTTTCAGTTGCTCGGTTTTTATATTGTAACCCAATGTCACTAGGCTAGCTCTTAGATAATCACCTTTTTCCAATTGTATATCATACATGTATCTGCTGAAAGCCGGGTTGGTCTCACCAATTAGAGGAACATTTGTTTGGTCGCCATATTGTCTCCAACGATTTGCGTCATTAGTATGTCTATTGCCCGATTCCAATAATTGGAAAGTGTTGAACGAACGAATTTTATGTCCCAATTTAAATTCAAAATTAGTACTCAATAAGAATTGCTTCCAGTTTATCGAGGTTCCAAATCCCCCTACTACTGGCGGGTGTTGGTTGCCGAGGTAGCTAGCTCCAGGGTCAGGAAGATTCAGTGTCGTATTACGGAATGTATCCATATCCAGTACACCACCATCATTGGCAGTAATCAGCGTATGTCCATTTCGAGGGTCTACTCCTGCAAATTGGTACCCAAACCAACTTCCTACAGCATAGTTTTCTACAAATGCACGGGCATTTGCTGGCGTACGCATTGGCAGAGTTTCTAAAGACTTGTAGTAAGTTTTAGACAATTTGTTAGTATTAAAAGCTATGTTTCCACGTACAAACCATTGGAAATCTTTCCTACGGATTAAGGTGGTACCTAAATCAATTTCCAGACCTCTATTTAAGATATCAGCGACGTTTTCGATTGCATCATCTCTTCCAGAAGATAGCGCTAGCGCCCGTGTATCCAGTACATCTTGGGTGGTGTTGTGGTAGTAGTTGATGCCGATTTCTAGGCGACGGTCAAAAGCAGCAATATCAGCACCAAAATTGATGTCTTGTTTAGTTTGCCATTTTATATTTGGATTGGCAAAGGTAAAGCTTGTCGGTATAGTCTGATTATCATAGAGCGTGCTCTGACCTAGATTCATGATCACAAAAGGGAAGGCATTTTTGTCAATACTTCCGGTGTAGCCGAATCCAGCCCTAAAAGATAATTCGTTGATAATATCTAGTTTGGAAAAGAAATCCTCGTTATGTACGTTCCAACGGCCACCAATATTCCATAAAGGAGTAAATTGATTTTTATTACCGATAATATCTGAACCATCGTAACGTATAGCAGCGGTAAATATATACCGGTCTGCATAAGAATAAGAGCCATTGGCAAAAAAGGAAGATAGCTTAGAAACTGTTTTTCCCGTGCCTCCCAAGGCTGTATAGTTAATTATCTCACCATCGATACCCCCCATTTCCGGAAATCCTATGATACGGTGCGCCTCATCATAAACCGGTGAATAGTTGAACGAGCTGTAAGAAGTTCTAGAAGTTACTTCTTGACCTCCAAATAAGGTAACGAAGTGCTTTTCCAGTAGAGATTTACTGTACTGCAATGTGTTTCTGAAGGTATATCCATCCGAATAACCCGTCCCTTCTTTTAGAGAACCACGTACATCCTGTGGCGCTGTTTCCTCTTTATATTTATACCAGTTTCTTTCAAAATTGGTATACGTGTTTTCTCCTTCTACAATACGGTTGCTATTGCTATTGGCATTGTAGGTGCCATGTGTTATAAATTGTAATCCGGGAATAATCTCGTACTCAATTTTTAGCGATACGTCGGCATCAATATATCTGTTTGTATTGGTGTTACGGTTTAGGTCGTCTAGGATATTGAGATTAGGCCATGCCAATCCTGGTCTCAGCTTGCTCGGCTTCATATAGAAACTTTGGTCGTACGAATAGCTGCCATCTGCGTTGTAGGGCTTTTCGTAGGGATTTGCAAACATAGCGTACCTTAGTGGGTTTATGATACTTGCTGTACTACGGTCATTTTTGAGCGTTGAGGCGAGGCTACCCGTGATCCTGATTTTATCATTAGGGTCATGCGTGAGTTTTATATTCATGCCCGTTCTGTTAAATTTGTTGTTAGGTTGTATACCTTCCTCTTGCAGATGGTTTAGTGATAGGTAATGCTGTGTTTTCTCAGAACCACCCGACATACTAAAGTTGACCTGCGTATTCGTGGCAGGGCTGAATATTTCGTTAAACCAATCCGTATTAGTTTGCCCCAATTCAGCTATCATTCGTTCCGCTTGTTCGTTATTGATTAATCCCAGTTCTTTTTTCTTGAGAATATCGCCCACGCGGCCAGTTTCCCCCGTACTGATATCCTGGTATATCTCACGTTCAAACTTGATTTTTTGAGCCGAGTTCATCATACTGATATTGTTGACAGGGGCTGCGGTCACGCCATAGTTTAAGGAAGCAGTGAATCTTGTTTTTCCTACCGTACCCGACTTTGTTTTTACCACGATTACACCGTTTGCGGCGCGTGCTCCATAGATTGCTGTAGCAGCAGCATCCTTCAATATGGTGATAGATTCGATATCATCGGGAGCCAAGTTGCCAATTCCAGTAGTGAATATGGTAGTTTGTAGGTCAGTAGAGCCAGATTTTATATTTGGAATCTCGCCTTGCATAGGCATACCGTCCACAATCCAGATTGGTTCTGTATTTCCGGTTAAAGAGTTTACACCGCGGATCTGTATTTTAGAGTCCTGGCCAGGGCGTCCGCTAGGTAAAGCGTTCAGTCCCGATACAGTTCCGATCAAGATATCATCTATACTTGTAAAACCCTTACCTTCTATATCAGCAGCCTTTATCGTGGTCACAGTCCCAGTCATTCGTTGTTTGTTGATCTGTTGGTAACCTGTCACCACAATTTGGTCTAGGCTTTCTTCATTTTCTTCCAGCCTAATTTCGAAATGCCTGTATTGCTTGACAGTTATCTCTTGGGTTTTATAGCCGACAGAACTGATTATTAATATAGCATCAGCCTCCAAGCTGTTCAGTACAAAATTCCCGCTAGCATCTGTTTGTGTAGACACGTTGCTACCTTTTACTCGAATTGTTGCTCCTCTGATTACCTTGTTGCTGGCACGGTCATATATTGTTCCCGTTATCTTTTGATATACCTGATTCGTTGTGCTTTTGGCAGTTAATAGAATCGTTTTATTCTTTATTTCATAGGTAAAGGGTTGATCTTTGAAGCAGAGTTCCAGTGCATCTACCAAAGAACTGTTTTTTACCGTTATGGATACGGGTTTGGCTTTTCTGATCAATTGTTTATTGAAGAAAAAGTCATATCCACTTTGTTTTCCAATTTCATTGATGACTAATTCCAATGATTCATTGGCTTTACTGAGGCTTATTTTTTGGGCAAAACTATTAGCACTCACTTGGAGCATTGTTGCTGTAATTAAAAAAACGATTAATTTCATGGTCAGCAGAAATTTAACTAAGGCATAACTTCTCCTGTCACACCTTATTAGTGGTTTAAAATTCATAATTTTGGATTACTTGGGTTTTAGTCTTTTACAGTATAGTCTATTTATGATTTATCCCATTTTTAATGGGTAGGTTGGCCCAATAGTCTTGCTAGGGGTGGTTGCAACACCCTTAGCATCTTTGTGGCGCATACCTTATGGTAAAAGTTTATTTCATAACGGTTACGCTCCTCCCTTCTATTTTAAAGTGAACATTTACAGACGGCTCTAGTATTTCTAAAATCTCTTTAATATCTCTATTCCTGGATATCTTTCCTGTGAAGGTCATTGTGGCATCTGGTTTTGACTTATAGACTATTTCAAAATCATACCACCTGGATAGTTTAGTCAAGATGCTTTCTAGATTTTCGTCAAACTTGAAGTATCCATTTTTCCAAGCTATGGCTTCCTCTAGGTCTACATTTGGAGAGAGTCTCATCATACCATCGACGACTTGTAGTTGTTGACCGGGTATCAATACTCTAGCTCGAGAAGCATTAGATACTTTTACGGAACCTTCAAAGAGTGTAGTCTTAAATACTGATTCTTCAGGATAATACATCGCATTGAAGTGCGTTCCGAGTACTTCAATTTTTTCGTTGCCCACACGAACTACAAACGGACGCTTTTTATCCTGACTAACTTCAAAGTAGGCTTCGCCAGTGAGTTCAATAGTGCGTTGGTCATTAGTAAACTGATTCGGATATTTTAACGTCGATTCAGCATTTAGCCATACCTTGGTGCCATCAGACAGCAGTACTTGGTATTGCCCACCTCTCGGAGTCGATAGTGTCATGTTTTGTGGCTCATCGTTAGACTTCCCTTCCTCCTGAGCCACATGACTTCCATCGGCATAGCTTATAGAATTAGCAGATATCATGATACCGCTCTTGTCTGCGGCGAGGTCGATAATACGACCATCGGGCAATGTCAAAGTCGCTTTGTTACCACCTGGCACAATTTGTTTTACCGATATTTCTTCAGTTTGCGGGGAAAGCGTTGCCGTATCATTTGATTGATAGAAGTATGTTGCTAAGCCGATTCCCAGAACTAGTGATGCGGCAACAGCGATTTTAGGCCATACTGCAATTCTTATTGTTTTGGGTTTTGATCTTTGTTCCCCTATATAGTGCCAGCTTTCGTTAGCGATACGGGACAGATCCAAATCACCCAATTCGAATTTATTGTGGAGTGTGTGTTTGGAATAAGCTCTCTCGATCAAGTTGCGTTCTTGTTCGGTACAGTTTCCAGAAAGATATCGATCCAAGAGATCTTCGGCTAGTTTTTTTCTGCTTTGCATAATATAGTCAGTTATACAAAGGACACTTGCCGATAGGGGGAGGGAGTACTCCGTGTTAAAATAAAATTAAATAATTGTTTTACTATAGCTTTCGAAGGACTTCTGGCAAAAGTATGCCTAAAGCCAAACTGTATTTTTCAAGCCCTGTGCGTAAGTGTTTTAATGAGTTGGAGATTTGTTTTTTAACCGTAGCTTCCGATGTTCCCAGTTTGGCAGCTATTTCTTTGTTGCTCATTAGCTCCTTCCTGCTCATCTCAAATACCTGTTTCATTCGGGGAGGTAGAAGATTTATCTCTTCATCTATGATTGCCATCAGCTCACGTTCGCTGATCTTTTCCAGCGTACTATTGTCGCCGTCACTCATAGATTCGGCGATTGTATCAATAAATGCATGTCCTATTTTGTTTTTTCGGATATGATTCAATATCCTATGCCTGGCAGATACATATAGATAGGCTTTTAGGTTGGTCTTTATCTCGAGTTGTTCCGATTTATCCCATAAGGCGATAAAAAGTTCTTGTATCACATCTTTAGCCTCTTCCTCACTTTCGAGTACCTTATACGCATGCAGATACAAGCTATGCCAATGCCTTACATAAACCTCTGTATAAGCACTTTCGTTCTTCATTTTGAGAAGAACAATCAGTTCTTTGTCCGAGAGATTTTCATAGTTATTTGTTCCCATCAATTATTCTAGTCCACAGCATATTACACGGGGCGACGATTGGTATATTTCAGTTCTAAAATCTGAGCGGCTAAGATAATGAAATTAGTCAAATTGTAAAAATGATGTGATACTTGACAGTATACCTTAGCAAAAGATGTTATGCTTTGTTCTAAATTAAGGAACTATATTTTTCTTAATATATGGTTTATACGGCGCATTTTATCTAAGTTTGTCAACGAATTAATGTAATGTGAATTCATATTTTATGACTAACCTAGCGATGGTCGAACTCTTACAAAAGGTCTCTGTTGGTGATGAGCAGGCATTTAAATCTCTATTTAATACCTATCGACCTAATATATATACTACAGCATTACGTTTTACTAACAACGAGGCGATGGCCGAAGATATCGTTCAGGATACCTTTGTTAAATTATGGATCAACAAAGCGGTGCTACCGACGTTGGATAATTTTGAAGGATGGTTATATACCTTGGCGAAAAACATAACGCTCAACGTTTTAAAGAAAAAGGAAAACTATAAGGCATACTATCAGGAACAAACCAAAGATGCGTTATTACGTTGCTTCCCCGCGGCGGACTATTTGGTACAGGACAAGGAATTTCAGGCGATGTTACAGAATGCGATAGCGCGTTTGCCACCAAAGCAGCAGCAAACTTATAAACTAGCTAAGGAGGAATACCTGAAGCGCGAAGAAATTGCGCTCTTGTTGAAGGTGTCGCCCGAAACCGTCAAGTGGAACTTAGATCAGGCTATGAAATCTATCCGTGCCTATTGTCTGGTTCATATGAAAGATATTCCTTTTGCATTGCTTTTACACTTCTTGACAAAATATTTTTAATCACTACCCCCCAAAGGCTTTTGATGATTGTCATTACTTATGATTAGGCTGTGCTATGGGCAATCATAAGATAGTGTAATGGTCATAACCCTAAAAAATAATTAATAAACAATAGACTTTAAGCGTACTGAATATGCCAGAATCATCCTATCCAAGGATTAGTTATTTAATGAAGCAGTGTATGCTTCAACAAGAGACTGCTGAAGAACGGCTTGAGCTAGATCGTTATTGCGATTCACCGCTTTATGCGTCTTATGTCCAACAGGCATTGTTAGAAGCGTACAATTTAGATAAGCCACTTACGGATTTATCCGAAGTGCAGCAGGAACAGGTCTGGGGAGCAATCAAGAGCTTGGATGTTGTACACAAAGAGAAGAAGACCGTTCGATTATCTAGGCTGTACCGTTGGTCTGCCATAGCGGCCACAATCCTTTTGATTGGAGGCTGGCTGTTTTACAATAAACGGGAAGGTATTGATCAGCACCTGCCTCCAAAGGCCGACATAGCTGATGTAGATTGGTCTTCCAATTCGCCATCAACTGCTTCTAAGACAGGTTTTGTCGATTTAAAACCTGCTCAGGAACAGGCACTCATGACTTTATCCGATGGTTCCAATATCGATGTCGGCGAGTTGAAAACAGGAGACGTTATAGTACGTGTAGGTCTGAAGATTGAAAAATTGGATCAAGGTAACCTATCGATTCAGTTTGAGAATAACAACGGCAGAAATCACGCTGGGCGCATGAACAGCATTACTACCCCTAGAGGGGCTTTTTATAACATTAAGCTGGGGGACGGTACCAAGGTACAGCTTAACGCTTCGTCGACATTACGTTTCCCATCTCGTTTTAGCGTTGATCAAAGAGATGTTTACTTGGCTGGAGAGGGATATTTTGAAGTGACCAAAGACAAGCTTCGCAAGTTTGTCGTACATAGTGAAGAAGGCCAACAGCAGCAACAAGTTGTAGTATATGGCACTGTTTTTAATGTCATGGCCTACCCTGAAAACAAACAGATTGTCACCACACTATTAGAAGGGTCGGTAAAGGTGGTCGACCCTCGTAGCCAACGAGAGGTTTTCCTTAAGCCCCAACAGCAGACAGTATTGCAGGCAGGACAGTTGGAACTTCGCCCTGCCGATATGAATGCCTGTCTGGCTTGGAAAAACAATCTATTCTACTTTGCAGACGAGCGCCTCGAAAACGTCATGATAGAGATTTCACGTTGGTATGATGTCAATATAAATTTCGAAGGATTGCTACTTGATTATAAAGTATGGGCCCAGATTTCAAGAACTAAGCCCCTGTCCGAAGTTTTAGATTTACTAGCGAAAACAAATAATATCCAATTTGATATAAAAGGAAAGGAGGTCTTTATACGTATGAAATAGCGATGTGTTGAACTAATAATACTATAATAAAAATATATGAATAGGATCTCGAAAGCCTTTTTGAGACCCAAAACTAACTAACCATAATTAATGAATACACTTTTAAAAAACGTGCACAAAAAGTGCGTAGTGGGCATTTTGTTGTGCTATGGCATGTTGCAATTTGGCTACAGTCAAACCCAGCAGGTCAATATAGAAGCAAAAGATATTACGTTGAATCAACTTTTGTCTGAAATTAGAAAGCAGACAGGGTTTGATTTTGTATTTACTTCTTCCAAACTAAATTTCAATAGACAGGTTAGTCCTAAATTTAAGGATGTTCCTCTGACGACTGTCTTAAATAGTTTCTTTAATGCCAATGAAGGTGTTGTTTATGTTTTCAGAAACAAGACAATAGTTTTTATGGACGAAGATAAAGCAGAATACCGTACCATACAGGGGCGGATTTTATCAAAGTCAACGCAACAGCCGGTTCCCGGAGCTACAGTATCTATTCGCGACAACAAAATAACTACTAGAAGTGATGCAAAAGGAGCCTTCTCGATGCGCATTCCAGAGTACGCTCAGGTAATTGAAGTTCGTATTTTGGGATATGAGCCTGAAAATACACCTCTTACAGGCTCCCCACAGTATACTATTTCATTGGATGAAAAAACAGAAGGCATCAATGAAGTGGTCGTGACGGGGATGTTTACCAAAAACAAGGAAAGCTTTACCGGGTCGGTAAAAAGTTTAACCATAGATGAAATAAAGAGCGTATCCAATACCAACCTTATTGCGGCGATATCGATGTTGACACCAGGTATGCGTTTGGTCGAAAACAATAAAAATGGGTCTTCTCCGAATAGTCTTCCAGAGATTGTCGTACGCGGTAATTCCTCTTTGAGCCAATCGTCAGAAACGACTCCCAATCAACCATTGATTATATTGGACGGGATTGAGATTACCCTTCGCGACCTATACGATATCGATATTAATGAAATTGAGCGTGTAGATATTCTTAAGGATGCGTCGGCCAGTGCGGTTTACGGCGAGCGCGCCGCCAATGGTGTTATCGTCATTGAGCGTAAAAGAGTTACAAATGACAAAATCCGACTATCCTACTCGTTGGATGGTTCTATCGATATCCCGGATCTATCCAGTTACAATTATCTACATGCTGGCGAAAAGCTAGAATTTGAACGTCTAGCGGGGCTATATAATTTTGAACTCTTGGGTGACTTGGAAGATTATAACCGTAAAAAGCTGCTTATCTCCAAAGGAATTGACACCGATTGGATGTCCCGTCCACTTCGTACAGGATTCAATCTTGGTAATTCCCTTGGCTTTAGTGGACGTAGCAATACGGTAACCTATAGACTCAATCTGAATTCCCGTACCACGAATGGGGTTATGAAAGAAGACTAATGCTTTCACATTATACACCCAAACTGACCGTTTCCTTGCAGTCGGCCTATAATAACCTGGCGACCAAGAATAGTCCCTATGGTATGTTCTCCGATTATGTAAAGATGAATCCTTATGATTCACCTACAGATGAATTTGGCGACTTTGTACAAAGGCTATCTTGGGATTTTATCAATCCTCTTTACGAGGCCACGACAGGCAGTTACGGCAAAGGCGGATCCAATAGTTTTACCAACTCCGTCAATGTTCGTTGGAATATACTCCCTAATCTTTTCTTGACTTCCAATGGTACCATAGCTCTTTCCAATACCAGCAATGAGACTTTTTTATCGCCATTGTCAGCACAATTTAGAAACGTTTCCGAGGTAGAAAAACGCGGAAGTTTGGGACAGACTTATGGTCGGTCTTTGAACTATTCGGGCAATATGGTCATCAATTTTAATAAGAATATCGGCGCGAATAACCTATTGACCACACATATCGGAGCAGATATTTTTAAGGACGAGAGTTTGTCCTCGACTTATAACAGTATCGGCTTCTATAAATCAAATTTACATTCTCCGCAATTTGCTGCTTCTTATCCAGAAAATGGAAAGCCTAGCGGTAGCCACGATATCAGTAGCCGATTAGGGGTTTTTGCAAATGCCAACTTTATTACCAAAAACAAGTACTTTGTCGATGCGACAATCCGTCGTTCGGGCTCATCCAAGTTTGGAGCCAATAATCGGTATGCACCGTTTTGGTCCGTTGGTGCAGGATGGAATATGCACAACGAGGGTTTCATGAAAGAGGGGCTTTTCGAGTTGATGAGACTTCGCTATTCTTATGGTGTCACAGGTAATATTTCTTTTTCACCATATCAGGCGATTACGACCTATGCCTATAACTCGGATTTATATTATCTACATGGTGTGGGGGCTATTCCCAAACAGATGGGCAATCCAGACTTGTCATGGCAGTCTACCTATATGCACAATGTCGGCTTGACTTCGACTTTCTTAAAGAATAAGGTCAATCTATCCATCGATTATTATGTTAAGACAACAGATGATCTTTTGATGGATCAGACCATACCTCCATCCGTAGGAGAGAGTACAATCAAGACTAATATGGGGAAGATACAGAACAAAGGGATAGAGATCGATCTCGGAGCCGAATTGTTAAAGACTCCAGACTGGCGTGTCTATTTCCGTATCAATGGCGCACATAATGCTAATAAGATATTGGCTATCAGTAATGCCCTTAAAAAGCAGAACGACCTTGCCAATGCTAAAAACAGTGCCGAGCCTTTAACACTATTTGAAGAAGGGCATTCTACTACGGCTATTTACGCGGTGCCATCGGCAGGTATCAACCCGGCAGACGGACGAGAGATATTCATCAAGAAAGATGGTCGTTATACATTGACTTATGATGCCAAAGACAAAGTCGTGATGGGCGATGCAGCTCCATCATTCGAAGGCGCATTTTTTCCGAGTATCTATTATAAAAATTGGTCCTTGACCATTGCGGCTTCTTACCGTCTGGGTGGGCAGGTTTACAATAGCACACGCGCTGCCAATGTAGAAACTGTGGATCCGAAATACAATGTGGATCAAAGAGCTTTTGATCAGCGCTGGAAAAACAAGAATGATATTGCTCCTTATCTGGATATTGTCAACACCTCTGCACTGACCTATAAAAACACAAGTCGTTTTATTGAAAATGACAATACAATAGATGTACGTTCTATTCAGGTTGCCTACGAATTTGGTACAGCTTTTATCAAAGGGATAGGATTGAAAAGACTGCGTGTCGGGGTCGGTATGAACGAGCCGTTCCGTATCAGTACGGTTAAGTATGAACGTGGTACCAGCTATCCGTTCAGTCGTGGTTTCTCTTTTATGATTAGTCCAACCTTCTAAAAATTGAATTATGAAATTGTTTAAATATTTATTGATTAGCGGCGGTTTACTTCTTTCTTCCTGTTCGAACTTTCTCGAAGTAAGGCCTGATGGTGAAGTCGTCAACGATGCCTTGTTTAGCAACGATGAGGGATTCCAGGATGCTTTGTATGGCGTGTACGCCCAACTGGCCAAGCCTCAGTTTTATGGCAAAAATACGTCTTATTATCTTAATGATATTCTGAGCCAATACTTTTACCATGATTATCCAGGCGATATCACCTTGAAGATTATGAGATTCGAATATAAGGATGCCGAAGTGCGTCCGACCATCGATGCACTTTGGAGCGGACTCTATAATAATATAGCCAATGCCAACAATGTCCTGGTCAATCTAGCTAAGAAGTCTCCTTCAGAACTCAAGTATTACAATCTGTATCGTGCTGAAAGCTTAGCACTACGTGGCTTTATGCATTTTGAGGTATTGCGCTACTTTACTGAGAATATTGTACAGAATCCCCAAGCTTCAGGAATTCCCTACTACACCGATTATTCATTTAAGGTAGAACCTTTTTTATCGGCAACCGATAGCTATAATAAGATTATTGCCGACCTCAAGGAAGCGGAGTCTATTCTTTCGAAGGATGGTGAAGTACTGGGAGAAAAAGATACTTCCAATACCAATGGATTCTTGAGGGATAGACAGATACACCTCAATCTCTATGCGATACAAGCATTGCTGTCACGGGTTTATTGGACAAAGGGAGCGCTGAAAGAAGCAGCTGAATATGCTCATAAAGTAATCGATTCCAAGAAATTTGAGTTGGCAAACAAGACTGAGATTGAGCATTTGATGAATGGTGTCCTATCACCAAAAGAAACGATCTTCGGGTTATATTCCAAGGGTTTTTATGAGTTGGTCAGGGCGGAGCTTTATCAGAATCGGTTGAATATAAAAGCAGGGCACGAAGACACCTATCAAAATGACAAAGTTGGTGCAGACACACGTTACGAGAAGTGGTTTGTCAATGTCAATGAAACCAATAATACGGGGTTACGTTGTGTCAAAGTGTTCGATATTTTTAAATTGAGGGGACAGACTCGGCCAGATAGGCGGGTCAATGGTATTAACCTTATTAGATTGCCTGAGCTCTACTATATCCTTTCCGAGTATTATCTCAGTATTGGTGATCAGGCCAATGCGGTCAAGTATTTTGATGCTGTATTATCCTCTCGTGGTTTGACACCTTATGCCGAGCGCTCAGGATCGGTATTGGATACCGACAAGATCAATATCGAGCGTCGCAAGGAATTCGTAGCTGAGGGACAGTTCTTCCATACGCAAAAACGCTACAATATGGATATCTACGAAGCAAAATCTGGAGTAGTTTATAAAGGCAGTAAGGATATCTATGTTTTCCCTATTCCAGCTAATGAAATCGATTACAGAAATTAAACCGAAAAGCATGAAAAAGACATATTTTTTAATTTTTTCGCTATTTGTTTTAGGGGTTTTCTCCTGCAAACAGGCCGATTATTTATTATACGACAGTACCCAGCAGAATCGGATGACTTTTGTACAAGATACCTTAAAGTTTAATTATGGGATGACCTTGGATAAAGATGTTGATTTGTTGGTTCATACCAAGCTCATGGGGATGGTCAATACGCAGGCTGATGTTCCCTTTACGGTATCTGTCAATAAGGAGCATACCACCGCAGAAGAAGGCAAGCATTTCGCTATACCTGATAAGAATTTAATTCTTAAGGATTCTTCCAAAGCTACTGTCCCAGTTGATTTCTTTAAGCCAAACCTAGAGGTCGATAAAGATTATAAACTGACTTTAGATTTGCTGTCCGATGCCAACTTTCTTTCAGACGATATCAGGCGGTGTGTGATTATTTTTGGCAACAAGACGATACCCGCCCCGGTATGGTGGCGTACAGATCGCTTGGGCGAGTACAATCAGGACAAGTTTATTCTTTTTGTATCTCATTTTTCTTCAAGTAAGGAAAGTAGTTCGGTGATATATAATAAAATCAAGAATACTTGGGGGGAAAATTTGGATAAAGGAACAGCAATAAACTTATTGACGATAGTAGAGTATAGGGGGTATGTTCGTAAGTATATGCTTATCCCTATCTATGAGCATTACCTCAAGACCAATGATGACAGGTACAAAATTCCTAATCCTTATTAAGATCTAAACGATAATCATGAAAAAACTGAATTTTATACATTATATATTCGGGGTAGCCTTATTACTGCAATCCTGTTATAAAGACAATTCATTGCTTCCTGACAAAGCAATTGACGAAATCCAGATTAAGACCGATGCTACAGATACGCTCAATTTATATTTGGGGGATCTGATTAATATTAAGACCGATCCGGCTTCTGCCAAGCAAGGCACGAGTTATCAATGGTCTATGGGGACTTATTCGGAGGACTATTCTTCCAAAGAGGTGACGACAGTATTCAAAGAAATCGGTACGGATAGCGACCTCAATTATAAGACCACGAATTTGGGACATTATTACCTGCGCCAGGTCATTACCAATGAACAGGGGAGTGCTATCAAATATTATCACGTGTTCGTTAACTCAGAGTATGAAGAAGGTTACCTGATTTTGAGCAAGCGTGCAGACGGCACGGGCAATCTTTCCTTTATGAAAACATTGACTCCAGAGGAAATTGCTGCGGGTAAGGAAGCGGTATTTCGTCAGAATCTATTTGAGTATGTCAACGGGGAGGAAAGTAAAATAGGTGAGGGACCAGTAGATTTAGATGTTATTGACAAAGGCGTTTTTATCACTTCAAGAGATGCTCGAAAGACTTATCATATCGATAACAAATCCTTTAAACTGGAGTTTACCTATGATTTTCGCAACTATGGAGCAGACTTTGTACCGCTCAATTTGATTTCCTACAATAAGACTTATGCTAGAGAATTACCTGTTAATTCGATGAATGGTGGGTCGGCCATGTTGCAACGTTTGAATTTGGAGATATTCCCCTACAATGAAATACCTCAAAATCTGACCTTCGATCGTTCGTATGATCGACCAGCGAAATACTCATCGGTAAATGTAGCTTATATTAATTCGGCTTCCGGAAATATATACGCTAATGGCTTTAACTCCGCAAATATGAGTTTTGGCTTTTTCCCGATTTATAATTTCTTTGAGGGCACGCAAGCGATACAGGTGTTTTTTAATGAAGAAGAAGAGTTTGTTGCGGTGTACAAGAAAGCAGGAGAGACCAAAATTGCTCGAATGGCTCGTAGTTTTACTACGTTTGGTCCAGATGGACCAACGTTCAGCCCTTTGTATGACCGTGTATTGAGCAGTACGGCCGACCTTCTTACCGTCCAGTCTGCTATTCAGGTCAATGATATCTATTCTTGTCTTTTTTTCTCTAATGGAGGAAATGTCCACAAGTGGTATTACAATCAGGATAATGTTCCTGCTAATGCATTTATTGCTACACCCAATGGAGAAATCGTCCGTCACATGAATCAGTCGGACGATCAAAAGAAACTGTACGTAGCGACCTATAATCCAGGTCGTACAGGTTCAAAAGGTTCCTTATATATCTATAATAGTGATACTGGACAGCTTTTAGAAAGTTACGAAGGTATAGCGGACGATCCTGTTAAAGTATTATACAAAGGTAAATAGAAAATGATGATAACATTTCAAAAACTAGCCTTAGCCTTAGCAACACCATTGGTGTTGCTGAGTGCTACAGCGCAGACCAGAAAGGTCGAACTGAGCGGAAATATTAGTGGATTGGCGGGCCGAGAGGTCGCTATTTTCGGCAATGGAGATTTCAAAAGTCCTATTGTCAAAGTCAATGGACTGGATGATTCTTTTAAGATTACGGTGCCGGTCAGCGACGACGATGCCGCTCCTTATTATTTAAATATCCCAGCTATCGGAGGCTTCGGACCTTCGATGAAAATTCCGAGCTTTATGCTTTTCCTAGATGGGAAATCGATGACCGTTGACGCGAGTATAGCTGATTATCGTATCACACTGAACGGTGTGAAAGGCTCTGCTTTCATGGATGAGTACAATCGCCTTGATCGTGAAAACGAACATAATGAAGGCTTGGATAAAGCATTAAAGGACTACAATGAAGCATTTGATGTCTATAATGTTAAAGGAGATCAGAGCGAGGCAAGTCGCCAAAGATTGAGCGAGACCAGCAATCATGTAAGCGCTATGTACAAGAAAAAAGGAGCTGCTTTTATCGCTATGATTCCCCGTTATCCTAAGAATAAGGCTTTGGCTTTTCATATTCATAATTATTACGGTGGTGCACCATTATCCGAAAAGAAGCGTCTTTTAGCTAGTTTTGATTCCTCGATTCACAACAGCTATCCACTTGCTCGCCTAGCAGAGGGCATACGCTTGGAAGAAGGTGCGACCGTAGGAAATCCTCTGCCTGACTTTGAGACTTATACCGTAGACGGCAAGCTGGATAAACTCGCCAATTATAAAGGCGAGTACCTATTGATTGATTTTTGGGCATCCTGGTGTGGACCCTGTATAAAAGAAATTCCCAACTTAAAAGCAGTCTACAAAGATTATAAAGACAAAGGGCTAAGATTGATTGGTATATCCGTTGATGACTCTCAGGACAAATGGAAGAAAGCGATCCATGAACACGGACTGGATTATTTGCAATTGCACGATACCACTAAAAAGACGGGCAAGCTTCTTAACTATCAGGGTATTCCCTTCATTATTCTCGTGTCGCCCGATGGGACTATATTGGAGCGTGGATTACGAGGTGAAGACGTGCGAGAAAAAATCAAGAAGTACCTGAACTAATCTTTACGTCCAATAATTGTTGTTTTACCTCTACAATATCAGATAATATGTATCACCGAATACTATTTACGTTGATGACTGTCTGGATTTGCTTTGGAGCATCTGCCCAGACCTATCATATACAAGGTCGTATCCATACCGATAAGCCCGTTTCCTGGGCTTATCTCTATGGGTTCACGCCGAAGCGCGAACTTCTTGACTCTGCACAAATTACAGCGGGAAAGTTTCATTTTGAAGGGCAGTGTCCTCTAGCCATTTCTGCTCAGGTACAAGTCAAAGGCATTCGGAACTCCCTGTCTTTCTTTTTAGAACCTGGTGCATTCCGTTTAGAATTGCAGGACACCTGGGGCAAGAGCAACCAGGTTGTTGGTGGTACGCAGAATGCGATAGAAAAAGCCTATGCGCAGGATACCGATTTCGCTAGGGACAGTTTAGCAATACTTGCCAAAGCCTACGATAAGGGGACTACCGAAGAGCGCGTGGCACTATCGTCCGACATGCGCAGATGGAATAATCAGCTGGACGCCGTACGCCGTTACTATATACAAACTTATCCTAACTCAGTAGCCATGTTGGAGATTGTACGCCCTTACATTGATATTTTGAACTATCAAGGACTATCCGAGCTTGTTGATACCTTCTCCCCAGACTTGGCTTATACAGGTACATATAAGCATTTGATTGCGAAATATGAACAGCGAAAAAGTGAACAATTGGTAGGAGGGCCTGCACCGAATATTGTCAGCAAAACCGTCAATGGAAAGCCCTTTGCCCTTTCTTCGCTACGTGGTAAGTTGGTGCTATTGGATTTTTGGGCAAGTTGGTGTGCGCCTTGCCGTGTAGGCAATCGTGCATTAATACCGATATATGAAAAGTATAAGAGTAAAGGTTTTGAAATCGTATCTTTCTCCATGGACGATAAGGCCAATCTTTGGAAAGACGCTATTAAAGCTGATGGTATACCGTGGACCCAGGTCTCGGACCTACAGGGACTGAAAGGCAGCGAAACCGCCAAGTCCTATTTTATACAGAGTCTCCCCACCATATTTCTCATCGATGAATTGGGCAATGTAATTGCTCAGAACATCAGTAAAGAGGAACTTGAGCAGATTTTGTGTCAACGATTTGATTGATCTTAATAGCCTAAAGAAGATGATGAATTATTTTTTCAGGACTTTAAGTTTTAGTGTGTCACTCTTGCTGATAACACCAGAAGCCTTATTTGCTCAGGCTACAAGAGGTGTGTTATTGCATAATGCGACCATCTTTGATGGGCGGTCGCACGTAAAACCTTATAAAGGGTCCATACTCATAGAAGATGGCCTGATCAAAAAAGTAACAAAAGGGGATATCTCCGCAGGTCCAGATGTACAACAGATTGATTGTACTGGAAAATACATCGTTCCTGGTTTATTCGATGCACACATACACCTAGCGACAGGCGACCTTTCCGATAGGGATAAAGCACAGGCATCGACCGATAGGATATTGTCCAACATGGTTCGACATGGTATCACAACAGTGCGTGATATGGCTGGTAATGCTCCTTATTTGGCGCAGTACAAAAATAAAATTGAAAGGGGAGAACTCGTAGGACCCGATATTTTTTATGCAGCGCAATTTGCTGGCCCCGGTTATTTCGAAATGTTTTCAACCGGCAGTCGTGTGAAGATGGGGAATGCCCCTTGGGAACGTGCTATTAGTGATACGACCGATATCGACAAAGCAGTACGCGAAGCTAAATCGGCTGGCGTCACTGCTATTAAAACCTATGCAGAACTATCTAATGAATCCATGCATAAAATTGTCAGGTCGGCTCGGAAAGAAGGGTTGTTAGTTTGGAGCCATGCTACGGTATTTCCTATACAACCTACAGATGCGGCAGCGCTATCGGTAAATAGTTTATCGCATGCTGCTGATGTTATTTTCGAACAGATACCCAAAGATAGCCTGACCCTGAGTTACGCCTGGTCACAGGTGTATAAGGGATTAAAGGTTGATCCGGCAAAGCTCAAACCACTGTTTGCATTAATGAAGAAGAATCAGGTTTATCTCGATCCGACTATTTTTCATGCGACCAACAATAAGCTACACTATGCCATTGAAGTCACTCGGCTAGCCCATCAGACAGGTGTTAAGATCGTGTGTGGTACCGACTGGATCTATCCGGAGAATAATTCGATGGTTCCATTATACGATGAGGCCCGAATCTATAAACAGGATGTAGGAATGTCATCCCTGGAGGTTCTGGAGAGCCTTACCTATAATGCAGCATTGGTGACCGGTCTAAAGGATAGGGGGTACCTAGCTAAGGGATTCCGTGCAGATTTACTGCTATTGGATAATAATCCGATGGAGGATGTTAAGGCATTGTTTCAGCCGTATCAAGTCTTTTTGAGAGGAAAGATGCTGAAGTAGTATATGATGATATAATATCGTGAGAGCCGTTCCGAATTCTTTTCGGGACGGCTTATTTGTATCCTTTATCTGTTAACGACCATTTCTTCTCCGCGAATCCTGATCGTGTTTCTGTCAATTATATTCTTTTCAGATTTTGTCAATAATTTTATGAGGCCTATTTCCATGTTATTTTTATTCTTGCCAAGCTTATCGACGACTATTGTTAAGAGACTATTTTCATCTACATAATAACTTTCCTCATCAGCGTTTATAAAATCGGTATCGATCATAAATACTACAGGCATGTCTTTGAAGCTCGTGTATTTTTTTTTCAGATCTGCCAGGGAGATGAGGTTTGGTACATAATCGGTTTTAGTCGTTGCATGGACCTGGCCACTGTATATTTTGTTTCCAATTAGGGTATCGCTCTTGATAATATTTAAACTTTCTATCACTTTTGGTGAAATATGACCGAGCGATTCTACAAATCTACCATTGACAAAATAGCCAGGCTGCTTTTTTTGTTGCTCTTTGTCCACTATGATTACTCGTAAAGAACTGTCTCTGCCTGCAGTTGAACTCATGTGTTTTGTCGTTTGGGCAAATAGTTGAGTTGAAGTAAGGGCGATTATAATTAGGATAAGCTTTTTCATGTCAATGGTTTAATTGACTAATATACAGAAACTTTCTTTTAATAACAATGAATTGAAAAGGAACTTTTCTTTATCAAAAACAAGTGTTCTTTAGTTTTCGAAGGCAGTTATACTATCCCTTTTATCTCTCGCATTCTCTTTTCGAATAGCTGCTTCTCATAAGGGGATGCCGACAGAGAAATTGCCTTTAGATAGTTGCTTATTGCTTGTTCCCGATCAAGACTGGTGTACAGATATCCCAGTAGTCCAAAATAATGAGCATTATATTCTAACTTAAGCTTTTCGGTTTCATTGATTCCCTCTTTTATCCGGTAAACCTTGGCATAGGCAAATGCTCTGTTTAGCGCAGTAACAGGAGAGTATTCTATCAATATCAGTTGATTGTACAGTTGTAGTATAGAAGACCATTTAGACGGTTGCTCCTGTATCGTATGCCAATACGCTATAGCAGCTTGGATATGGTATTTAGAAGTTTCCTGTCTATCGGTAGCCAGTACGATGTAAAGATTCCCTTTCTCGATCATATCCTGATTCCATAAGTTTCTGTCCTGATTCTCAAAAAGTACCATTTCACCTGTGTCATCTGTGCGTGCATCAAGGCGAGAGCTTTGGTAGCACATTAGCGCAATCAATGCATTTACCTGTGCGTTATTGGTAAGATTATTCTCCGCCAGCGATACCGCTAGCCGGATTGCTTCGTAGCAAAGTTCTTTACGTACAAACTGATTCTGATGCTTGGAGTAGTATCCTTCATTAAAGAGCAGGTATAATGTTTTCAAAACGGCCGGCAATCGCTCTGTAATCTGTATGGAAGACAGCTCCTTTATTTCAAATTTGCTCTTTCTTAAATAGTCTTTTGCTCTAAAAATTCTTTTTTTTATGGTTTCTCTGTTCGTTAGAAGTGCCTGTGCAACTTCATTGATGCTAAAGCCACATAAGACCTGTAACGCTAGACTAATCTGCCCTTCGGTAGCTATTATCGGATCACAAACCGCGAATAACATGGCTAGTTGACTGTCATTGATGGTCTGTTGGTCAGTTTCAGTGAGTATGTTTTCTTCATTAACAGCATTTCGTATATTATCACTGACTTTAAGATCAAAGACTGACTGGTGTTTTAGATAGTCTTTCGCTTTATTCTTTGCTACGGTGTACAACCAGGCTTCAGGATTTGGAGGAACACCATTTAGCGCCCAGTGTTCAGAGGCTTTCAGAAATGTATCACTGGCAATGTCTTCGGCTATCTGTATATTAGATATTCCAAAATGACGGCATAGTAAAGCCGTCATTTTGGAATATTGTTCACGAAATAGGTTCGGAACCAAGTTTTGTATAGCGTTATTTTGTGCCAAGAGATTAACGCTTTAACAATTCTCTTATTTCAATACTTCCACCGATTTTAAATATTGGATTCTGTTTGGCTATTTCTACCGCTTCGTCAATAGTATCGGTTCGAATTACGATATAACCGCTTACAAACTCTTTGAGCTCTGTATATGGCCCATCTGTCACGACCTGCTCTGCCGATATATGGCGTCCGCCATCCCTAGTCGGAAGCAGCGTATTCCCTTTGTCCACCAGTTTTTCCTGCGCGGCGATACTCGCCAACCAATTCATACGTTCCTGCATCTGTTCTGGTGAAGGTCTAAAGTCAGCAGCATCCTTCAATCTGAAAATTAACATGAAATCTTTCATCGTCTTAAAATTTTATTATTTACCAGATAACGATTGAGTTTTTGGAAAGGGGACAGCTGCCCCAAAAAAACTATAGTTCTTATTATATTTCGCTCGTAGTCATTCCATATTTCTGCTTAAAAGCATAGTAGAAATGCGATAAATTCTCAAATCCCAGATCAAGATAAAAGCTTGCCGGTTTTTCCTTCTTTTGCTTGATTCGATATATGGCCTCTTCCAGACGTTTGTCTTTCAACCATTGTTTAGGCGTACTGTGGAATATTTTTGCAAAGTCCCGTTTAAAGGACGATACACTCCTGCCAGTGAGTTTCGCAAAAGCTTCGATGGTGACATTGAACATATAGTTGTTGTTCATAAATTCTTCGAGATCAATTTTGTGCGGTTCGGCAAAATCGAACAGTACATTTTTCAAAACAGGGTTGCTCTGGAGCAAGAGCTCAATAGCTTCCCTGATTTTTAAGTCAGCCAGTTTAGGTGTTGCTTCTTTTGTTCTATTGATGTATGGACCTAGTGAGCGGAAATAAGCATTTAGGAAATCATCTGCCTCAACGAACAGCTTATGTTTGAAAACAGCGTTGTTCTCTAGAACAATGCTGTTTTCAAAAGCATATTGACGCAATGTGTCACTATCTAGCGTAATCGAGATAAACTCGTATTTACCTGTTCTGGAAGGATACTTAACCGTTCGTATCAATTGATTTCTTTTGACCAGAACAACGGAGTTCTCTTTGATAACCGTATTCTCCTCTCCATAGAATGCATGTGTTTCCCCCGAAAGCTGAAAACCTAGAAAATGCTCAGGGATAAACTGTTCATGCCCCCTGTATTTTTCAAAAGCGCAGGAATAGACCAGTTTGTCAAATATGATCTCATTCTTTTCTTCCATATAACAAATATCTGAAATTAAGCGAGCACTTTGGCACCGGCTTCCGCTATTTCTTTATCCTGTTCAGGTGTTCCGCCTGATACTCCAATTGATCCGATGGTGTTTCCATTCCTATTCTTTATTAAAACTCCACCCGCGATGGTCAGGAGTCCATTGTTTGAATTAATCATTCCATAACTGTGCAGCTGTGCACCCTCGATAATGGCTCCCATTATATCACTGTTCACACCAAACATGATTGCTGTCTTCGCTTTCTTTATCGCAAAATCAACTAGCCCGTATCCAGAATCCAGACGTGCAAGATTCATGAGATGCCCACCCGTATCTACAATCGCTATAGTTACCGGGATATTGATTTCCTTCGCTTTTTCAATGGAGGATTTTATAGCTTGCTGTGTTTGATTGTATGTCATTTTCATGTTTACCTTAAATGTTTAAAAACCTGTTCTACCAATTCTGTATCTATACCGTCGGATTAGCTTTTCAGAGTCCATGCTTCAGTCTGCAACTGCTTTATAAAATCTTCCGTTTCCTTTGGATTTACGTTTCTGAAGTTTGAATTCTCATCCAAGGCCACAT
>JBEBQJ010000072.1:0-23084 GCA_040395455.1 Sphingobacterium yanglingense
ATTTCGATCAGGAAGGAGAGCTAGCTGATGTAGAGCAGTATAATCCCCATAATATACTGGCTTACAAAGAACTATTACAAAGCGTTGAAGAGGTAGTACAGCGGTTACCAGAGCGGTGTCGAGAGGTATATCTTTTAAGCCGAGAGCAACAACTTAGCCATAAGGATATTGCCGAGCGGTTGAATATTTCTACTAAGACAGTTGAAAATCAGCTGACAATTGCACTTCGTCGTATTCGTAGCGGTATCGGAAAGACACTATTTTCACTTTTTTTCTAAATTTTCACAATTGCTTTGGGGGATAGGCTAGGAAATGGACTCTCCCTAGTGTATAAGCAAAAATCTAGTGAGAAGAAAAAACCTATTACATCATATTAAAAATATTCTGAGTAATGAGAAAACACAGGATAGCGAAAATATCGTAAATCAATATTTTCTTGAAACTTTCGAGTCTGAGGATTGGGATGAGGAGAGGTTGGGCGATAAAAGCGAACGCAAGTCTAGAATCCTTTCAGGGGTGGAATCAAAGATAAACCAGCGAAAGGTATTCGATTTGAAGTATCTGCTACGATATGCTGCGGTTCTTTTTATTGTCGGATTTTTAGGTATTGGTGGATGGTATTTGTTTGATCGTAATCAAGATCTAGCAGCAGAAACAACTTATCTCACTCCGGGCGGAGACAAGGCTGTATTGGAGCTAGGCGATGGGACCCGTTTTGATTTAAGCACGCTCCAGGAAGGCGAAACCTATGAGAAGTCGGGGTTTACCGTTTCTAGAAATACAAAGGGAAATTTGGAGTACGCTTATCAGCAAGTCTCGGACAACAAAGGGACGAAAGAGTGGGCTACCTTAGCTACCCCTAGTGGCGGGCAGTATAGTATAGTGTTGGAAGATGGTACGAAAGCGTGGCTTAATGCAGGCAGTACCCTTTCCTTTCCATCTAGTTTTGCTAAGGAAAAGAGGGTTGTAAAGGCTAAAGGTGAAGTGTATTTTGAAGTGAGTAAAGATAAGGATAGACCGTTTGTTGTTCAAGCTAGAGGGTTTGATATCCAAGTGTTAGGTACTTCTTTTAATCTTTCGGCTTATGAGGATAGACGGAATAATAGCCCAACTGTTGCATTGCTTGAGGGAAGTGTAGATATTAAAACACCGCATGCGGTTTCTAGGCTCTCGCCAGGTGAGAAAGCGACCATGTACAATGAAAATATTGCAGTAACAAGGTTTGATGCCGAATCAGAGGTCGCTTGGAAGGATAATTACTTTGTATTTAAAGATCGAAATATAAAGGAGGTCATGTCAGCCCTGGCAAGATGGTATGATGCAGAGGTCGAATATATTGGGGAGGACTGGAAAGATAAAAATTATACGATTAAGATGTCACGTCATAAAGATATAAAAGATGTACTATCAATTCTTGAATTGACCAAATCGGTGAAATTTAAAATCGAGGAAAGGAGGATAACAGTCTACAAAATTACTAAATAAGAAAGCAAAAGTCAGGATGCGGGAACATCCTGACCGATAAAAGCTCAAAAAACGTCTAAATTCTTATAAACTTTTAATACTAATCAAATTTATGAAAATTCCATTGGAAAAGGAACGCTTTGCGTTTATTCTAAAGATATGGCTAATTATGAAAGTATTGCTACTTTTTTTTCTGACCTCTCTTCAAGCGAGTGTGATAGCTTACGGTCAGAGTATTACCCTCACACTCAAAAATACGTCCATTGAAAAAGCACTCTCAGAAATAAGTAAACAGGCAGGTGTTGATTTGGCCTATGACTCGGGATTGTTCAAGAAGATGAATCCAATCAACGTTAATGTAAAAAACGTAACAGTAAATCAGGCTTTGAGTGTAGTAATAGACCATCACTTATTTGAGTATGAGCTTAAAAAAAACACCTTGGTAGTGCGAGATAGAGCTACCAAAGGGATGGTTACAGCAGAAAATATGCTGGTGGGAGTGCAACAAAATGTACGTGGACGAGTTACCGATGAAGCAGGGAAAGGATTGGGAAATGTAACGATAAAGATAAAAGGGAAGCCCACTACTACTACGACCGACGGACAGGGAAACTATAGTTTTAATAAACTGGTGAGCGGAGATGTATTGGTGTTTTCTATCTTGGGATATCAAAGCCAGGAAGTAAATCCAAGAGATCGAATAGAGGTAAATATCGTCATGAAAGAAGAAACCTCTGGACTGGACGAAGTCGTTGTTACGGGATATCAAAAAATTGATAAGCGTACATTTACTGGCTCAGTAGGTAAAGTAAACCCTGATGATCTCGCTACAGCGAGTTCCGGAGACGTAGGAAAAGCTCTACAGGGCCTGGTCGCTGGAGTAGCGGTGGAAAATACAAGTGGCACATTCGGTACAAAATCTAAAATCCGAATACGTGGCAACTCTTCCATCAGTGGTAACCAAGAGCCTCTCTGGGTTATTGATGGGGTGGTATTAGATGACCCTATTAATATTAACCCAAACCAACTTTATTCTGGTGATGCCGCTACGATGTTAAGTTCGGCTATATCTGGGATTAACCCAGACGATATTGAAGACATACAAATACTGAAGGATGCATCGGCCACTGCCATGTATGGTACCCAAGCTGTCAATGGCGTAATTGTGGTGACAACGAAGAAAGGAAAAGCTGGACAGACCAATATCAACTATAAAAACAACTTCAGCTTGGCTATAAAACCTTCTATCCGGAGTTTTAACGTTTTGAATTCGAAAGAGCGAATGGAATTTTCGGAGGAGCTTTATGATAAAAACTTAGTTGATTTCATCAACGTTAATGCAACATATGGCGCATATGGCAAATTACAAGACCAACTCTCCCGAAAACAGATTACTTGGGATCAATTTGACGATGAAATAGAACGTGCAAAAAGCTATAACACAGACTGGTTTAAACAGCTGTTTAAAAACTCACTGACGCACGAACATAGTGCTAGTGTATCGACAGGAACGGACAAAGCTCAATTCTATATGTCAGGTAGCTATTTCAGAGATAATGGTCAAACACGCAATCAATTTACAGATAGATATAGCGGAAACTTTAAAGGTAATGTGAATATCTCTGACAACTTTTCAATAACTGGAACGCTGTATGGTTCGACTAGAAACCAGCGCCTGTTTGGGGCATTCAATGAAACTGAAGTTGGTTCTCTTCCTCAACGTGACTTTGATATAAACCCCTATGCGTACGCAAGAACAACAAGTCGAGCGATGCGCCCTTATGATGATGATGGCAATCTTGAATTCTACCGAGCGAACTTTGCTCCTTTTAACATTTTGCATGAAATGGATAACAACTTCGTCGATGTATCTTTAAAAGAGGTCAAATTTCAATTGGATGCCTTGTGGAAAATAACGAACAACTTGCATTTTGCTAGTATTATTTCCGCACGAACGACGACTGCGCAATCTGAACACATCACTACTGAACAATCGAATGTGGCACAAAGCTATAGAGCGATGGACCCTTCAATCAGAAACTCAAACGGTAAATTATATGATGATCCATTTGATGACAATCAATTTAAAATATCGGTATTACCCCGCGGAGGAATTTTAATCCTTGATAACAATAGAGGAGAATTTTACACCTTACGAAATACTATAAACTTTAAACCTGTATTCCAAGACCACTCCTTTGATCTAATGGGAGGGGCCGAGTTAAGACAAAGGAAATATAATAAACATGGGTTTACAGGGTATGGTTTAGAATACCATCGAGGAATGACGTCAAGTTCTGACTATAGAGCGATGCAACGCGATCAATTTGGTGGTAAGCAATATTATCAAGTTGGTGTGAATCTTCATCGAGAGGCTTCTTTTTTCGCAAACTTGGCATATACCTATAAAAATCGTTACAGCATGACACTTTCATCCCGGGCAGATGGCTCTAACCGACTAGGGGCATCAGAACGTTTTCGGTTTTTGCCAATCTGGGTGGTAGGTGTTAGCTGGAATATTGATGATGAGCCTTTTATGCGAAACATCGAGACGTTAGATTATTTAAAGCTGAGAGGGTCGTATGGAACAAGGGGTAATATCAGTGGTCTAGGAAGTCCTGAACTGCTGGCTTACTATGGAACTACATTGCAGTCGAACCTTGATAATGTAGAGGAATCAATAAATATTACGAGCCCTGATAACCCATTTATGCAGTGGGAGAAAGAGAAAATGGCTAATCTAGCATTGGAGTTCAGCCTCTGGAAGAGAGCTGCTATCACACTTGAGTGGTATCATCGTAAGAACTATGACCTAATCGCAAATGTGCAGGTGTCTCGAATTAGTGGCTTCGGAACTAAAACGATGAACTGGGCGGACATGAGAAATGAAGGTTTTGAAATTACATTAAACACGAAAAATGTAGTCAATACGAATTTCAAATGGAACTCCATATTTACCTTTGGCTATAACCACAACGAAATAACTCGATTACAAACCAATGCTGCTGTTGTAAGGCAAACGGTTAGTCAAGGCGCTCCATTAGAAGGGAGGCCTGTGACGGGATTATACTCTTTTAGATTTGCCGCACTAAACGAGGAAGGTCTACCTCTATTTCACCTAGCTAACGGAGGGTTGTCAACTTCTTTCTCGAGGTACTCGACCAATCTGGATATGCTTCAATATGAGGGAAGCAGAGAACCACTCGGGTCAGGTGGCTTCACTAATCAATTTCACTACAAAGGTTTCCAAGCGTCATTTCTATTTACGTATGGCTACGGAAATAAAATACGCCTAAACCCATTCTTTGCTTCGTATTATTCGGACGTAATGGCGCTAGATGGTGAGTTAGCCAATCGATGGACGGTTCCTGGAGATGAACTGTATACAAACATACCGCGAATCGTGGATAAAGAAACTAGAGCTGAGCTCTTGACGGCAAGCGCTGAGCCTTTTATGTCTTATAATCGTAGTGACATCCGAGTGGCTAGTGGTTCCTATGTAAGGTTTAAAAATATCATGTTGGCTTACACGCTACCATCTGCATTAACAAAACGATACAGCTTGGATAAAGTGCAAATAACTGGACAAGCACAAAACTTAGCTTTATGGGCCGACCCGAAATTAAGAGGACAAGACCCCGAGGCCATTGTGTCTGGTATCTCTATACCTGTGGCTACAAATTATACATTAGGTTTAAGCTTAACTTTTTAATTTTTAAAGATGAACAAACTAAGCTGTATTATTATATTATTATCGTTTGTAACAGCGCTATCTAGCTGTTCTAAATATCTGGAAGTCAACCCTGACAATAGAGTCAGGTTGGAGACGGTAGACGACTACAAAGCTGTAATCAATGGTGCATATCCTCAGGCCTATCACCACTTTACAGAATTGTATACTGACAATGTCCGCTATTATGACTATCCTGACTATAACCAAGCAAATATCACTTCGTGGCTATTTCCCATATACTTATGGTCTGATAGCTATGTAAGTACTGCTATTTCACCGAACTCAGCATGGCGAAAATACTATAACGATATCTATGAATCCAATATCGTACTAGAGGGAATCGACAAAGCGACTGGAGACGATGCGTTGAGAGAATCTATTAAAGGAGAGGCATACATGATCCGTGCATACTGCCACTTTATGCTCGTTAACATATTTGCTAAACATTATATTCCAGCTACAGCTGATACAGACCTTGGGATTCCTTATGCAATGGAATATGAAAAAGAGCCTGGCCAGCAGTACGAAAGACCTAGCGTACAATATGTGTACGATCGCATTGAAGAGGATGCTTTGAAAGCATTGGCAATGATTGATGAATCGTATATGGGAGTACCTAAACTCCATTGGTCTAAAGCATCTATTCATGCTTTTCTATCCCGTTTTTACCTATTTAAAGAAGATTGGGATCGATCACTATTCCATAGCGAAGAGGTTTTTAAAATAAATAGTAACATCCGAGACTTTATAGCAGACTATGATACATATTTCTCGAAAGATCATGGACAGTTCGCAAACCAATACTTTGACACGAAGCAAGGTAGTATCCTATTGGTTAACTACAGTGTGAGCTGGAACATCTATAACCGAGGAAGCCTGTACGCTAATGAATTTATTAGCCAATTTCATGCGAATGATCTAAGAGGTAAAATCTATTCGCGCTGGAATGTGAGTACACCTAATTATATGGCAAGAAAGTTTAGATCCGATGAGCATCCTTCGGGAGATCCACACACGGATATCGCTCTATTCGTTGTTGAAGAGGTGATGTATAATGCAGCGGAGGCAAGCGTACGTAAAAACAATCCTAACTTTCAATATGCTATTGACAAGCTAAATGCTATTCTTAAACAAAGGTGGCGGCCATTTGTAGCATTGGATGTATCTAACTATTCGGATCAAGATGCTTTAGTAGCTAAAATACTGGATGAGAAGAACAAAGAACTCTGCTATGAAGGTTACCGTTGGTTTGACATCAAACGGCACGAGATCACGGTGCGCCACTGGGACGGAAGACGGTATATTGACCTATTGCCTGATGATAAACGCCGTCTCGTACAAATCCCATTTGAAGAATTGGAAGCGAACCCCAAGATGAAACCTAACCCGAGGTAATATTTAAATTGATTGAAAGATGAAATGTGTAAGTATATTTAGATTTCTAATAGTAGCAGTAGTTGCGATAGTGACTTCATGCGCTCAGGAAGATATCATTCCTTATAATAAACCTGATCCAAAGTTAATGCCCGATGATCCGACAGAACAAGCAATATATCACATCAGAAAGGAATATCAAACAAAAATAATATATCGCTACGATAGAAGGTATTTGGCAGCAAGCGCATTTGCTGCTCCGCCAGAGAAGGAGTTGGTATTGCCTTATATCGAAAACGTGGTGAGAAAGCTATTCATTGCTCCTTATGAACGACAAAAGTCTGATTTTATGCGTGAACATATGCCTATCGAAATCATTCTATTCGGCACAAGTATAGGGAACTATGTAGAAGGTGGAGAGAATAATTTTAGTGCATCTGGTGTTGCCGCTGGCCTAACACGCATAACATTGACTGGCGTCAATACCTACAACCCGAATAGCCGATCTTATATGCAAGCTCAATATGCTACATTTCATCATGAAATGGCGCATATATTGACCAAAATATACGGACGACCTAAGGGGTTTGACAATGTATCAAAAGGATTATATGCAGGTGGTGCATCGTTCAACTCATTTTCGCTAGCCGAAGTTAGAAATAGAGGTTTCTGGAGAAATTACGGTATGATTAATGAAAATGAAGATTTTGCTACCTGGGTAGATGGTATTGTAACAACACCAAAACAGCAGATGCTAGATATTGTAGCTGCTAATAATTTGTTGTCTCAAAAGTATCAGATGATTTATAACTTTTACTTGGATAAGGGTATAGATATTCATGTGTTACAGGAGTACCTACAAAGTATTGTTGACAAATTAGAGGAAGAATAATTATGAAAAATATTATAACTATGTTACTAGCTTCTATCTTTATTACATTGAGCTCTTGTGATAAAGAGATGAAGTTTCCTGATCGAGAGATAGCGCCGTCAGTGGCTGATATTGCAAAAAAATATACGGAGATATTGGTGAAAAGTAAAGATGGTTGGTTGCTCACTTATACACCCAATTCATTTGAGGCCCCATTGTATTTCCATATTACTTTCAAAGACTCAGAATCGCTAAATATTCTAGCTGGATATCGTAACTTTCATACAATACAATCAGATATCTCCTATTATTTTGAGGGGAAGTACACACCTATCTTAGTTTTCTCGGGAGAGAATGTTTTTGCTGAACTTGCCGAACTATTCGACGACACGAATAAATTTAAACTGTATTATGAAGAGGAGGAGAATCGTTTCGAATTTATAAGAGCGGATGGCTTTGCAATAACAGCATTTGATCTCGTACCAGCCAATGAAAAAAACTTAGCTATGCTCCATGAACAAGTCGATCAAATCTTAGCAGAAATTGAGATTGAAAAAGAGCAACTAAGATTGTCCGAGGCAAATAGAATAAAGATTAAAGAATTTGTGGAAATTGAATCTGATTTCTTTTTTTACAACCTGATTGTAGACGACTTCTCAGCTGCTATTCAGTCTTTCGATACATTAACCAACAAAATAACATTAAGCTATAAGGTTAATCCAACATCAGCTCCTACTAAAGCTACGTTGAGCTACAACCTTACTCCAGAGGGGATCAAGCTAAATCCTGCAATAAGCTTTAATCAGAAAACAATTGATATAATAAGACTAGGCGATCTTATTTATACCGATTTGGACAATCCAGAAAAAGCAACTGGCCTTGCACTAATTGGGGATGACAATGTAGCACATGGCTTTATGGGGTATGCTCATCTACCGCCTTACATATATACGAGCACGGCAGACCGTACGAAAACAGCTGCTTTCCTATTGGAGGAAGATGCCAGCAACCGAGGTATACTGCAAACTACCATAGATGAATTGCATTACAGTGCTAAAGGAAGAGCAATACGTGAAGAGTTTAAGCACTTCTTTATGACAAAACGAGAAAGTCGAACAGATCAGTTCTTTGATTTTAATCTTTATCTGTACGATGCTGGAGGAGCAAAACCTTCATTTGGCTTAAAAGTGGGTAATCCAGCAGGTACTGGCGTGAATTATTACTTTCTCAACTTGGAAACTATCGAACAAGAGTTGAATAATAATGTTTTGAATTTCGAAATCTTAAGTGCTAGAGCAACAGTAACAAACAACCCAAGCATATTGCTTGAATATAGTGAATTCTTCCGTGAATTTTTCCCCAATGAAGGTGTTACGGTGATCCCTCACAAGGAAGCTGGTCAATTCACTCAATTTAAACTTGTCAGTAGGAAGGATAGTCGCATTTGGGTGAACTACAGCAGCAGCACGGCACTTCCGAACTTAAGAAATGTTTCATTTGATTAAATAGCTATTTATGAAAGCTCAAAATATAGTATTACTTGTACTCTTACTTTTCTTTTCGTGTGAGAAAATACCGGTCGATTATAATAAAATACCTGAAGATGCCGCTCGGATGGATGAACTCCAACGGTCTTATCAAGAGATTTTAGTAAACAACACGAATGGTTGGTTCATGGAGTATCAACCAGGACCTAATAACCCTTCAGTACCTGTCTTAATGAAGTTTAATAAAGATGGAGAAGTAATTATATTATCGGATCGTCCTGGATTTGATCAGGAAAAAACATCTACATACCGTATGGGGGGGGTAGTTGGTCCTGAATTAATATTTGATACCTATTCAGTATTCAGTGCTATTGCTGAAAATGGTGGCGGTGTGTTTGACTTCAGACTCTTTCCAACTGAGAAAGGGGAGTTTAAACTAAAACATGCAAATAAAAATTTAGATGCAGAGTTTCTACTACGTAAAGCATCTCCAGAAGATTTGGTTGCGATCCATGATAGAGCTATGGTAGGAAACTTGTTGAAAAGCTTTGAGAATAATGCTAATGCATATTTCAAAAACTTGCAGTTGTCTGAGGTCTCTGCTTTTTGGGAAATTGATATCAACAAGCAACAACTTACACTTAGTTGGACTAAGGAAAATTCAAACGAAGTGGATAGTAAGACGTTTCGCTATTCTACCATTGCAGGAAAAGGTATTCGTCTGGAAGCGCCATGGCAAATTAAAAGTGGGCTCGAAATTAGCGAATTATTTTTTGGTGCAGCCACAGCTAACAGCGTGACTATAGTTGATGCTGGCCAAGCTGGCAGTGGAGAAATCGTAGTATCTCATATACCACCATTCCCCTATAAAGATTCGGCTAAACGGTTTATTTTGAGCAATTCATTTAATCCGCTACAAACTCCAGTTAATTTATATGCGGGGATACCTGGCACTAGAGAAACTAGTGTTGCTAATTTTAGTCCTGCGCTATGGCCAATCTATGAAAAAATATGGCATGCAGATGCATGGCCAACGTTCTCAAGACTGCAAATGTATAACTACAATGGGGCTAATCCTAGATCTAACAGCATTCAACTCTTTGGCTACATTAATGAAGAAAGGGTATGGCTTGCGTATTTTTATGCACTTGATGAAATGGATGGATCTCATGTCATGGTACGTCGACGAAATGAGGTGCCGACAAATCATGAACACTATCATTCTTCCTATTCTTCTGGCGTAGCGACAACAATGTATAACAACCATCCTGAAATTAAAGATTTCTTAGATAAAATATATCCACCAGGTATTGGAATCACTATCATTCCACTACCAGGACAACGTTTACGTGTAGTAAGTAGAGAAAATAGTCTATATTGGATGGATTTAAATGTTGACAAGCCTAATACTTTTTGGACGAATTAACCATGGTAAAGTTTTTCTGTAAATTTATTTTGATTGTACTGTTTACCTTTGGATTGTACATACAGCACTCCAATAGCCAGACTGGGGACATCTATACTTGCAACACTACAGATTGGGAAACTGTAGGTCCGCCTAAAGGAACTTTAATGATTATCGGGGGAGCAGCCTCCCCTGATAATTATAAGTATTTTATAGAAGCGATCGGTGGACCTGATGTACCTATTGTCTTTATTCCAACTGCTGGAGATGTTGTGGACGATACCAATGATGCCTATATAAGCTTAAAAAGTGCTGGAGCGAATAGGATAATCATTTTACATACCGAAAATCGAGAGATAGCAAATTCCGAAGCGTTTGTCGAACCACTACGTAATGTAAAAGCTGTTTATATAGCGGGAGGTTTCCAAAGTAGACTTGCCGCAGCATATCTTAACACGTTGACTCACCAGCTGATGTTTGATATATTGGATCGGGGTGGTGTTATCGCTGGCAGTTCGGCAGGAGCCTCTATTCAGGGGTCTTATCTTTACGGAGGAGGAGCCGATCAGCAAATAGGCTTTGGTTTTGTAAAGCAGTCGGCAATAGGTCAGCATTATATTCGTCGAAATCGTATGGGGTCAGTAGCCAAGATCTTAGCTGTTAATCCTAATCTATTGGGGTTTGGTATCGATGAGGCAACAGTTACAGTCATTCGAGGGAATATGCTTGAGGTGGTGGGGGAAGGTAAAGTCGCTATGTACAATCCAAAGCGTGTAGGATATGCTGAAGGGCAGGAACAAGAGTATCTTTATCCAGGAGATACATATGATCTGGATAAACGGGAAATTTTACACCGTGCCGAACAATTTTCACAAGACGACCTATGGTCTGAGGGAGAAAGGAGCAGGTGGAAAGGTCCTTCTTCGGAATGGAAAGGTATCGGCCCTCCAAAAGGAAAATTGGTCCTCTATGGCAAATCCCCCAATGCAGATGCTACAATACAAGACTTCGTACAATCGTTATCAAAATTCAAGAGACAAGCTATCGTTTTACTTTCTACAGGCAATGAACAGGTGCGAAGAGCTAATCTAAAGCTGTTAAAGCGGTTTCAAGAATTGGGCGTCAGGGACGTTACCTTATTACATACCATTAATAGTGATAAAGCAAATTCCAAGGATTTTGTTGCAGTTATGGAAAAGGCTAAGGTCGTCTGGATTTGTGATGACAGAAGCTGGCAACTTATTGATGTGTATCTACACTCTTTAGTACATCGTCATTTATTTGATGTACTGGAAAGAGGAGGCATAGTTGCAGGTAGTGGTGACGGGGCTGCGGTAATGGCTACCCGACTATTTGGAGAACCTGAAAAATACCGATGGCATAGCGGGTACGGTCTAGCACACAATACAATGCTAATTGTCAATCCCGAAGATCTCAAGACGAAATCTAAGATAGCAGAAATCTTGGAAAAGAATACGGAGCTATTAGGTATAGGGTTAGGACAAGACTCCAAAGTCACTCTGTATAACAACAACATTAAAGTCGAGGGGCAGGCGATAAGCCTATTTAGGTCTGGCAAAGAATGCCCAGATCTTTTATCTCCGAAAGGAAAACATAGATTGGTCAATCCGTAGCATAGCTATATAAAGCCTTCCACCAATGAAATAGTGGAAGGCTTTTGTCTTAATCTTCAGTAAGAACTTTTATTTTTAAAAATATTTACCCTTAACTATGCTTTGTTCGTCTTATATTTGGATGAAGTATACAAAACCTAAATTTATTATGCCATTTAACTTAAAAACTTGTCTTTTTATTGTCTTGTCGATGTTGGTTTTAGGGAAGACAAAAGCACAACAAACCGATCAGTTGTTGCAAGAAATCAAGCGATTGAATGATAAAATAGAAAATTTATCTTATTCCTTTGATCAGATTACGAAAAAAATAGAGGATGTAAATTGGTACAACAAGCTTGGCGAAACCGCTTATGTGGATAAAGTGCGCATGACTGGACCTCCAAAGAAAATTAAGAATCCCACAGGAAAAGGCGCTGGCAACCCCTTGGTTTTTTGGTCGTATGTATTTATTCCAAAAGACTTTGATGCAAACAAGAAGTATCCGCTGATTGTACTTGTCCACGGAGGTGTGCATGGTAACTTTGGTGTTGGTAATGATCATATCGTAAAAGAGTTTATAGCTCAAGGATACATTGTAGCTGCTCCTGAATATAGAGGAAGCACCGGATATGGTAAGAGTTTTCAGCAGAGCATTGATTATGGAGGATTAGAGATTGATGATACAAAAGCCTGTCGCGATTACATGGTGGAGAATTATGATTTTATTGATAAAAGCAAGATAGGGGTCGTCGGTTGGAGCCATGGTGGATTTCATGCTTTGTTGAATGTATTCAATTTTCCTGATAGCTATGCCGTAGCGTATGCAGGGGTACCGGTAAGCGATTTGATTATGCGACTGGGATATATGGATAATAATTATCGTAAGCTTTTTTCGGCAGATTATCATATCGGTAAAGAAGTTGCCCAAGATGTAAAAGAGTACCGCAGAAGATCGCCCGCTTTTCAGGCACATAAACTCCAAACGCCTCTGTTGGTGCATGCAAATACGAATGATGATGATGTCTTAATCGAGGAGGTAGACCATCTAATCAGTGCATTAAAAGCCCATAATAAGAAGTTCGATTATGAAATTTATGATAACATTGCGGGAGGGCATCACTTCGACAGGATTGATAGCTACAAAGCGAAAGAGGTGCGTTTAAAAGTTTATAAATACTTACAGAAGTATTTATCTCCTAGTAAGCCATTTACGGGGCTATCAGATCTGATGAAAGCGAGTTATCAACCTATCACCAAGTAGTTTGATATATAAGTTCAATAAACCCTATCTATGAAAATAGAAACAATAGTTGAAAATATCCAAAAAGGAGATCATCAGGCTTTTATGAAAGTCTATGATCTCTATTTTTATCAACTGAGTGTTTTTATTAATCGTTATGTACATGCGGATTGTATCGCGCAGGACTTGACACAGGATGTCTTTGTCAAGCTATGGGAAAAGCGAGAGTATCTGGATAAGGTAGGCAACTTTAACGCTTATATATATCGTATTGCAAAAAATCATACTTTAGATTACTTAAAACGCGTATCTCGTTTGGAGTTAATGCCTAATGAAATACTTAAAGAGTTTAATTTCTCTGCTAACGAGGTAGAGTTGTTTGTGACGGAGCAGGAATATTTTCGGTTTCTAGATGCTTATATGAAAACATTGCCCGCAAAATCCCAACAAATATTTAACCTATGTAGGGAGCATGAAATGTCATACGACGAGGTTGCCGAACAACTTAACGTATCCAAAAGTACGGTAAAACATCATATGATAACCACTATGAAGCGTTTAAAAGATGAAATCTTAATTAAATTCCGCATAGACAGGTTTAGTGTTGTTTATTTATTCCTTTTTTTTAAAATTCTTTTTGCCTTAAAGGGCTTTATTGTCGTCTTATAAGTAATGAAAGCCGAAGAGAAGTATTATAGAAAGCTAGTCGAGGGGTATTTAAATAAGACACTCACGAAAAGGGAATTGACTGTTTTCTTTGACCTGCTGTCAAAAGGTGTATTGGATTTCTATTTAGAGGAGGATATGGTGGCGAATGTCCCTGAAAGTGTTGGGATTATAAAACCTAAAAGAAGGAAGCTCAGCTGGTATTCCTTGGCCGCTAGCGTGTTATTGCTGATAGGTGTCGGACTTGGAATCTTTTATATGGAAAGTACTCCTGAAGAAAAAGGACAGTCTACTGTACGCGAAGTCCGTCCCGGTGGAAATCAAGCTATACTAACCTTGTCAAATGGTGAACAGGTGATTCTGGATGATTTGGAACAGGCTGAGGAGATTCGTGAAAGAAATATTTCCATTGTTAACAATAAGGCAGGGAGTATTCAATATGATCTTTCAAAGATAAATATAGAGGGGGTAGAGAAAGCAGAATTAACAAAAAAATTTAATACCATAGAAACTCCGCGAGGCGGAACTTATCAAATCATACTGCCCGATGGCAGCAAAGTCTGGCTTAACTCATTGTCCAAGATTAGGTTCCCTTTAGCCTTTTCTTCTACACAACGTGTTGTGGAAATAGACGGAGAAGCTTTTTTTGAAGTAACGGAGAATAGAAAACAACCTTTTATCGTCAGATCTAGGAACCAGGAAATTGAAGTTTTGGGGACCACTTTTAATGTAAATTCATATAATGATGAGCCATTTATACGTACTACATTACTGACTGGACGTATTCAATTATCTAGTCCCTATACCTCATTGCAATTAACCCCTGGGCAAGAGATTCTTAATAATAATGGGGACTTAAAAGTTCAATCCGCGGATGTGGATCAGGCTATAGCTTGGAAAGAAGGGTATTTTAGGTTTGATAAAGCAGATGTAAGCAGTCTAATGCGTCAAATATCGAGATGGTATAATGTCAATGTGAAGTTTATTGGACATATTTCAGACGAGCGGTTTGTCGGCAAGATAAAACGTTCGGGAAGCCTTGATGAGCTTCTTAAAATATTTAAAGACGGTGGTATGGACGTCTCTTTGAGTGGTAGGACAATCACTGTTCGAAACTAATTTCAAATTATTTTATTTTTTTTTGCCCTCCTTGCATTTATTGTCGTCTTATAGATAATAAACAGCAGAAGGGTAGGTCTGACGACTCTGTGTCCCTGCTTAAATAACTAACTACAGTTACCTAAAAAAGATATGTAAACATTAAGGAGATATTTGCTTGCTTGAGACAGGCCATAAAGAAAAGTGCAGGAAGCCTCGGAACTCCCTGCACAACTAGATAAAAGAAAAATAATCGTCTTATTAACCATTACCTAATGACACAAATTTATGCATTTTAAATTAGATGTGGGTGTTTTTTATATTCCCCCAATTTTTAGAAAAATCATCCTAATAATGAAGCTAGTTATTATCATAATGATATTGACCCTTACACATGTAAGTGCCAACAGTTTTTCTCAAACAATAACGTATACCGGAAAAGGGGTTTCTCTTGAGAAAATCCTTAAAGAAGTGGAGTCACAGACTGGCTATAATCTTTTCTATAAGTATAATGAGGAAATTATGTCTAAACCACTGCACGTGCATTTTGTAAGGACACAATTGCGGACAGTCCTTGAGGAGATTTTGGTAAAGAACGGATTGACGTATTCCTTAAATAATAAAACAATTACAATCAATAGGCCTATTGTTGTAAAAGGTAGGGACGTCAAGAATGTAGAAAAACAAGATCACGATATCAAGGGGATTGTCGTAGACAAAACTACAGGGGAAACTTTGGTCGGAGCCACTATTCGTGTAAAAGGGGGGACGCAGGGGGCGGCATCAAATGATAAGGGGGAATTCGTATTACGGAACGTCGCTCCAGGGACAACAATTGTCGTTGGATATACCGGCTATAGAACGCAGGAATTGTTGGTTAGAAATCAACAAACGGTACGCGTGGCGTTGGAAAGTGAGCAAGGGAGTTTAGATGAAGTCGTAGTGACTGGCTATCAGAATATTGACAAACGTACATTTACGGGGTCGGTAGGAAAGGTAAAGCCCGAGGATATGGCAACGGCCGGAACCGGAGACGTAGGGAAAGCTTTGCAGGGGATGGTAGCAGGTGTCGCTGTCGAAAACACGAGCAGTACTTTTGGTACAAAGTCAAAAATACGTATTCGGGGCAACTCTTCTATTAGTGGTAATCAAGAACCTTTGTGGGTAATTGATGGAGTGGTATTGGATGATGCGGTGAATATCAACCCCAATCAGTTATATTCTGGTGATGCTTCTACTATGTTGAGTTCAGCAATTTCGGGTATAAATCCAGACGATATTGAAGATATACAGATACTGAAAGACGCTTCAGCTACAGCAATGTATGGTACGCAGGCGGTCAATGGAGTAATCGTTGTAACCACAAAAAAAGGTAAGGCTGGTACAGCAGAGATTAACTATAAGAATACATTTACATTGAATGTAAAGCCGTCCATTACTTCTTTCAATGTAATGAATTCGAAAGAACGGATGGAGTTTTCTGAAGAACTGTATCAGAAGAACCTAGTTGACTTTACTAATATGAACCGCACGTACGGCGCCTATGGTAAGTTGCTGGAACAGATGTCTATGAAAGAAATTACCTGGGATCAGTTCTATGACCGTATCGAGCGCGCTAAAACGTACAACACCGATTGGTTTGATGTTTTATTCCGTAATAATCTGACACAGGAACATAGTTTGAGTATGTCAGCAGGTGTCGAAAAGTTTCAGGTATATACATCTGGTTCATTTTTTAAAGATCATGGACAGGTGGTTGGTCAAAATACAGATCGATACACGGCAAATATCAGAACCAATTACAATGTCTCCGATAAATTATCTTTTACTGCGACTTTAAACGGTTCTCTGCGAAATCAAAAGACATTTGGAGCTTATGACTCTAAAGAGGGAGTACTCGGCCTGGAAACACGGGAGTTTGATATCAATCCTTTTACTTTTGCTCGGACCACAAGTAGAGCAATTCGCCCTTATGGGGACAATGGTAGTCTCGAATGGTATCAGACCAATTATGCCCCTTTTAACATCTTGCATGAGTTAGAGAACAATTTTATCAATGTTAAATTGAAAGAATTCAGATTTCAGTTTGATGCAAACTGGAAAATCAGAAATGATTTGAAGTATACAGGACTGGCATCAGCACGTACTACTGCCGCATACTCAGAACATATCGCGACCGAGTTTTCAAACGTGGCAGAATCTTACCGAGCGATGGCCAATAGTTCCGTAGTATGGGGAAACGATAAATTGTACAATGATCCTTATGATTTGTATGAATTTCCGATTTCGGTTTTGCCTCAAGGGGGGATTGTTGTTGTAGATAATACGGATGGTATGTTTTATACAGTGCGAAATTCACTGAATTATACACCTCGGTTTGAAAGCCATTCTTTTGATTTGTTGGTTGGAAACGAAATCAGAAGTAAGCAATATTACAAGGATTATTATAAAGGATATGGCTTCGACTATTTTAGAGGTATGACATCCAATCCGGATTATCGTGCGATTATGCGGGATATCCTGTCGTTAAGTTCTGATCCATACTACAAAAAGGGGCAAAATACCTATAATGAGGTGTCATTTTTTGGAAATTTAGCTTATTCTTATAAAGGTAAATATAATCTGACAGCATCTATTCGCTCAGATGGTTCTAATAGATTAGGTGCGTCGCAAAAGTTCAGGTTTTTACCGATATGGGTCTTGGGGGGGAGTTGGAATGCGGATGAAGAGTTTAATCTACAGGATGTCTCTTGGTTAGATCAGTTGAAGCTACGTGGTTCTTACGGTCTAAGAGGAAATATAAGTGGCTTAGGTAGTCCTGAAATGTTGGCTTATTATAGCAATACAGTTCGATTCGACCCTTCTACGGTAGAGAATTTAATCACCATTGACGCACCTGATAATCCATCGATGCAATGGGAGAAAGAGAAGATGATAAATGCAGCAATCGAGTTTGGTTTCTTAAAGCGTTTTAATTTTATTGTTGAATACTATCACCGTGATAATTACGATTTGATTTCTGCCATCGAGTCGAGTCGAGCTTCAGGGTTCCAGCGTAAGACCATTAATTGGGCAGACATGACCAATCAGGGACTAGAGGTAACATTCAATAGCCACAATATAAAAAAGGAAAATTTCGATTGGAAAACTGTTTTTACGTTCGGATACAACAAGAATACGATTAAGAGCTTACAGACCAATAACACTATTCTCCAGCAGACCATAGACCGTGGTGCACCAATGGTAGGGCGTCCCGTAAACGGTCTTTATTCCTTTGAATTCGCTGGATTGACAGGTAATGGCCTTCCTCTGTTTGTAGATGCAACTGGTAAAGAAACTTACCGCATAGATAAGGGCTCACGCGAATTGGATATGTTGGTTTATGAAGGAAGTAGAGAACCACTATCTTCTGGTGGATTGACCAATAGCTTCCGTTATAAGAAGCTAACACTTTCAACTTTGTTCACTTTTAACTATGGCAATAAAATTAGAATGAATTCTTTTTATAAAGGTTATTACTCGGATATCGAAGCATTAGATAAAAACTTGGCAAACAGGTGGCAGGCACCGGGGCATGAGCTGTATACAAATGTACCCCGTATAATCGATGCAGATACACGGAGTACCCTGCTTGGATTGAATTCCGATCCATTTACTTTTTATAATAGGAGCAACATTAGGACTGTTGATGGTTCATTTATTCGATTTAAAAGTGTCATGTTGAACTATGAAATCCCTAATTATTTAGTGAAGAGAGCTGGATTCAAAAGGTTGGTTTTAAATGGACAAGCACAGAATATTTATTTGTGGTCGGATAAAAAGCTACAGGGACAAGATCCTGAATCCATTGTGTCAGGCATTTCCTTGCCACTTACCACAACATATACATTTGGTTTAACCTGTACATTTTAATTGATATGAAGATTTTAACACTAATCTGTGGCTATTTATCCTTAAGTATATTGCTTTTGTGTACAAGCTGCGAGAAATTTTTAGGAGTCAATCCAGATAATAGGGTTCGACCTACTTTAACAAGTGATTACCAGGCTATAATTACTGGTGCTTATCCTGGGGCAGAACACTTTTTTACAGAACTTTATACAGACAATTATCGTTACTATAATTTCACCTCTTATGACAATGCATCCGTGGTTACATGGTTTTTACCCATTTATCTTTGGTCGGACGAATACGTGCCTAATGGGGTGAGCCCAGATGCTACCTGGCGAAACTATTATAATTATATCTATAAAGCAAATGTTGTTTTGGAGCAGATTGATGGCAGTGAAGGCGATGAGAAGTTAAAGAAATCTATAAAAGGTGAGGCACATCTGATTCGCGCATATTGTCACTTTATGCTTGTGAATGTTTTTGCCAAGCATTACAATACAGCCAGTTCTTCATCAGATTTGGGGGTGCCTATAGTGACAGTGGCCGAAAAAGATAATAATACGATATACAAAAGAAACACCGTTCAAGAAGTATATGATTTCGTTGAAGAGGAAATCTTTAGAGGTTTGGCATTGATTGACGAATCAACCTATAAAGTACCTAAGCATCATTTTACTACCGTATCCACATATGCGTTCCTGAGTCGCTTTTACTTATTCAAATCAAATTGGGAAGAATCTCTAAAATATAGTAACAAAGTTTTTGATATCAATTACTCCATTCGCGATGTATTCACGGATTTTGATATGTATTTTCCAACTTCTCAGTTTGGACAGTTCTCATATAATTACTTTTCCGTGGGCAAGCCCAATGTTCTGTTAATGAATTACTCGCTTGAATGGATGTCTTACTTCAGATCTGGATTTTATGGTACTGAAGTTCGGGCAGCATATGCCGCAGACGACATTCGAGCTCGTCTCTTTACCTATAATAATGCTACTTATAGAAATTGGAATATGGCAAAATACAAGAGTGTTTTGTCTGACAATGGCAATCGTTACTCTGATGTACCTTTATTTGTATTGGAAGAGGTGATATTCAACGCGGCAGAAGCAAGTATTAAAAAGCAGACCCCAGACTTTGAGACTGCAACGCGCTTGGTGAATGATGTGATTGGTAAGAGTTACAGAAACACGACAATCCCATATCTAAATGTATCTGATTATAACGGTGCAGAAGACCTCTTCGATGCAGTATTGATCGAGAAGAATAAAGAGCTCTGTTTTGAAGGGATACGTTGGTTTGACCTAAAGCGACTTAATATCCCTATTAGGCATCATGATGGAAATAAATATGTCGATTTGCCACCAGATGATCTGAGAAGAATAGTTCAGATTCCATTATCTGAACGGAATGCCAATCCAGATATAATCCCAAACCCTAGATAGAATTCAATATGAAAAAGATATTTCAATTTATTGCAATCATAACACTTTGCCTTCAGTTTATTGGTTGTGAAAAAGAAGCAGCGATCCCTTATAATCCCTATGTGGAGAAGATTGTCTTAGAAAATGCTACAGATTCCGCTATTTACGCAATCTATAAAGATTATCAAACAAAGGTTATTTATGATTGGGACCGAAAATACATTTCCAGCAACGCTACCGCAGCACCACCACGGTATGAATTGGTTAGACCTTATGTAGATAATATCGTTCGTAAGATGATTATTGCACCTTATGATCGACAGAATCCTAATTTTCTACGGGAGAATATGCCTATCGAGATTGTATTGATGGGATCCTCAATCAATTTTGCTTCTGAAGAGGGTGGGTTTAGTTCGACTGGTGGAGCTGTGTCTCTAAGTCGAATTTTGATTACAGGAGTGAACAGTTATGATTTAAAAAATAGAAGCTTTACTAAAGGGCAGGCTGTACTTTTTGCCCATGAACTTGCACATATATTGGATAAAAAATATGGCCGTCCTATTGGGTTCGACCAAATTTCTGCAGGAAAGTATGCTGGGGGGGCATCCGTGAGTTCTTTTAGTTTACAAGAAGCTCGAAATCGAGGTTTTTGGCGTAACTATGGTATGTCTAACCAGATTGAGGATTTCGGTACTTGGGTGGAAGGGATTGTAGGAACTAAGAAGTCAGAAGTACTTGCTTTAGTAGCTCAGAATCAGTATTTGGGCGCAAAATACAGAGCTGTTTACAATTATTTCCTTGATAAGGGGATTGATTTACATGTTCTGAATGAAAATATTGAACGTATTGGAGACCAATTAAGTGAACTGTAGCATGAGACATTTTTTAATTACACTTATACTTGCTATGGCTTTCTCCTGTAGCAAAGAGATAACAACACTTCCTGAGGAGAATGTGTTGACCAAAGAAGAGACTATACAGCAGCACAAGGATTATACGAATAAACTAGTTAGTAATGAACAAGGCTGGTTCATGAGTATTGGTGGTGCTGAGAGCAAAGATTCCACAATGCTACATCTCGTATTTAAAGCCGATGGTACAGTATTGGTAAATTCTACTTCGAGGGAAAACCTACATGCAGTGGCTAGTACATATACAATCAGTGGAGATTATAAGTCTATACTGAAGTTTACTGGGGCTTCTATTTTCGAAGTGCTGGAACGTATTGATGATTCTCCACAAGAGCTCGTATTTAAAGATTTTTCAGGCGTGTTGGCTATATTGGCGCGAGCTGATGGTTACAATAATAATACTATTACACTAGCTCCTTTTAAAGAAGGTTTACAAAAGACTTTTAAGGCCAAGCAAGATAGCGTATACGCTCTGCTGGATTACGAAGCTGCATTTGCTATTACTAAAGGCCTGTTCAGACAGATGATTCGGGACAACAAGGACGGGGATAAAAAAAGGTTTAATGTCTTTAGCTTTGCTGATCGTGGATTTCACTGGTCCGATGTAGATACCGTAGCCAAAAAAATTTCCTTCGAGTTTGTCCCTCCTTATAATTCTATCAATCCTACGTTTGTTAAATATAAGAATACCTATTCATTTGATTATTTTCCTGGAGGAATGGTGTTCTCGCCTGCAATAAGCTATGGCAGTGACATTGTTGATAGCATATTTTTCAATCATTACGATGAAGTAAATAAGGTTCTTTTAGTGACTAAGGCCGGAAATCTTAACAATGTAGAGTTCGGCTATGCTAATCAAGAGGCTCATGTATATCCCGGAATAACAAAGGTATTTGATGTATCGGCTTGGCCGTCAAATGCGTTTGTTTATTTACTTGCAGGAACTAGTATTAATTCTTTTTCAGGGAGATTTTCTACGCTCTTGAACAATGCTCGAGCGACATTGCGGAGTGATGGCGCCTTGATTGCAGCAAATACGGCTATATCTTTTAATATTAGAATAAACAGCTCTGGTACCAATGGGACGGGGTCGATGATTCAGATCTACATTCCAGGTTTATCAAATATTTTCTTTAAATGTGATTATGTGATGGAGGGTAAGAATATTGTTAAGATTAGAAATGTTGCGACAGCTCCGCAAACTCCGAATGCGATGTATGATTATACTGTTGTGCGAAACTTAATCATTGACATGTTTGGTGGAGATGGTTTTTATATATCTCCAACAGCAGGAGCTCCCATTGTTACTCCTTTCAAATTATATCTTTTGGATAGAAATATAGGAGGAGATCAAATCGCTGTGCAAATAAATGAAAACCCGAGTAATATAGCAATGATGAATTATTACGACCAATATACCCGATAACCATGAAAAACATATATTTAATCCTCCTATTATTTCTGGCCTCCTGTAATAAAAGTAGCTTTGACTACTTGATTCCGGAGGGAATTCCCTATTTGGAAGATATTCAAAAATCCTATGCTGATAAATTAATAGCCAAATCGGAAGGCTGGTATTTAAACTATCAAATTGATGGAGTACGATTTAATTTAATTGTAAAATTTAAGCAAAATGGATTATGTGATATCTTATCTGATGTGGACGGTTTTCATTTTTTAGATAAGGATATCAAGTACAAAATAGCTGGATTGGTAGAGCCGGAGTTACAGTTTACCTCCTATTCTGCATTTTCGGATATTTTTGAGCATTTCAAGGGTGGTTTCGAGTTTACCATAAAAGAAAAAGAAGATATAGGCTTTCAGTTGGTACCCATTAAAGGAACGAAAGTCTCCCTCAGTCTGATTCCCGCAACTAAAGATCAGTACAATGATATAGCTCAGAG
>JBEBQJ010000073.1:0-22856 GCA_040395455.1 Sphingobacterium yanglingense
GTTTGCAAAGCGGGCATACGGATATTCCTAGATTGCTGGAGGGCGGTGTGGACGTACAGGTTTTTGCCGTCTGGTCGGATGACAAACGTTGGCGCAAAGGTGCTTTTAAGCACGCAAATGATCAAATTGATGCTTTAGAAAAAGTGATCGGCCAAAACCCAGATCAAATTGCGTTAGCAAGGAGCACAGAAGATATTTCCAAGATTTACCGTGAGGGAAAGATAGCTGCTGTAATCGGTATTGAAGGAGGTAATATGATTGAGTCCAGTATCTCTAATCTCGAAAAACTATATGATCGAGGGGCTCGTTATTTAACACTGACCTGGAATTATAACCTCCCTTGGGCAACTGCTGCAGCTATTGAAGATAGTAAGCCAGTGTCTCAACAGCGGGGCTTATCAAAGAACGGGAAGGCGATAATCCGAAAGATGAATGAATTGGGCATGATGGTGGACCTCTCGCATGGTAGCAAAAAGCTGTTTTATGATGTGTTAGAAGTCAGTACAAAGCCGATTTTAGTATCACATAGTAATGCAGCGGCGCTCACACCACATTCTAGAAATCTGGATGATCAGCAATTGGCAGCGTTGAAGAAAAATGGAGGTGTTGTCGGAGTCAACTTTTACGCAGGTTTTTTGGATAGTGATTATGAATCCCGACTAAAGGAGGCATACATTAAATATGTGGGGCCAATAAATAAAGAGATGTCTACCTGGGCGCAGTATGTAAAACTCACGAAGCAGCAACAATATGAGGTGACTGCTCCATTATCCAAGTTGATAGATCATATCGATTATCTCGTAGAAAAGGTTGGAATAGACCATGTGGCTATCGGCTCGGATTTTGATGGGATAGAGGCTCCGCCCCAAGATTTGGAAGATGTGTCTCAGTTCCCGAATCTGACTAAGGCCTTATTAGCAAGAGGCTATAGTGAAGATGCCATAGCAAAGATAATGGGGTTAAATTTTTTACGTATTTTAAAGGAGAATGAATAACCGAGAGGCATCACACATCTTCTGTATCCAGACGTATCAGTTCCTCATAGTTCTTGTTCAATCGCTTTAATAGGAAACCATATATAACCTTAAAATAGAGTTTATATAGCCAAACGAACAAAAGACCAAAGGCTACAAAAAGAATGGTTACTAGGGCGATTACAAACAGCATGTCGCCCCATGCTTCTCCTTTGAGATATTCTTTGGTAATCAATTGAATAAGCTGTAAACCGAAGGCGGCGTAAGCAGCAAAGAGGTTAAAACGTATATATCGATGGGCGTTGCTTCTTACGGCCAGGATACTCTCCATCAGTTTGCGGGTATTATTAGTGCTTTTTATCTGTATGAGCAAGGTGTAGAACTGAAAGATAAAATAGAAGATACAGGCATAAAAAACGATGTTATAAATGCCATCAGTGATTTGAAAAAAAAGTGAATCTTCTTTTTCGACAGGTAAGAAAAGAGATAATGCCATCCATAGCGTAAATTCTAAGCAGCAGATAAAGAATATCCATCGCACGATAGAAGAAGAGTTGCGACGAAGCATGATACGAATCTCGCTGCTGTCAACCTGTGGGAACTGTTTGTCCGTATTCCAGTGTTTCTTTAATAAATCTAGTCCATCCATTAATAACCTCCATTCTGATCTATCATGCTCTTTAATTTTGTTTTTATCCGGTTCATTTTGACACGGGCATTGACTTCGCTGATACCTAATGTGTCGGATATTTCAGCGTAATCTTTGTCTTCGAGGTACATGTAAACTAACGCTTTTTCGATGTCGTTGAGTTGTCTAACGGCAGTATAAAGCGTTTTTAATTGCTCTTCTTGTTCAGTATCGTATTCTTCGTAGCGAATATTCTGTAGCGAATTATCCCAGTCAACGGTTGTGATTTTTCGTTTCGTGCCCCGATATAGGGAGATTGCAGTATTCAATGCTACGCGGTAGGCCCATGTTGTAAATTTGGCTTCGCCTTTGAATGATGGATAGGATTTCCAAAGTTGAATGACCATTTCCTGAAAAAGATCTTTGTGCGTATCCAAATCCGTAGCATATAGCTTGCAGATCTTATGAAGGATATTCTGGTGTTGTTCCAGTAGCCCAACAAATTCTATTTCTGTGCTTTTGTTCATCTAGTTTGGTTATATGTCGAAATTAAGAAGATATTGTTACATGTAATGTAAGCTTTTTACTAATTTAGCTCAATGGCTAAGTCAAAATCAGCATATTTCTGTCAGTCCTGCGGATATGAATCTCCAAAATGGATGGGACAATGTCCATCTTGTAAACAGTGGAATTCTTTTGTGGAAGAAGTAGTAACTCCTACTTCTTCGAGGGTGCCGGAGTGGCGGAGTACAGCAGCAGGTACCACTGCTACTAAGCGAACCAACAAAGCTGCTATCATCCATGAGATTGTTTATTCGGAAGAACAACGGATATTGACACCGGACAAGGAATTTAATCGTGTTCTGGGCGGTGGGATTGTCCCAGGGTCTTTGGTACTGATTGGAGGGGAGCCCGGGATCGGTAAGTCTACATTGATGTTGCAATTGGCGTTGTCGCTGCCGGCCGTAAAAACGCTTTATATTTCCGGAGAGGAGAGTGAGCAGCAGATTAAGATGCGTGCAGAACGCTTATCTCAATCGTCTAAAGCAAATTGCTATATCCTTACTGAAAGTAGTACGCAGAATATATTTAAACAGATCGAAGTTGTAAACCCCAATGTCGTAGTGATTGACTCGATTCAGACGTTGCATTCTTCACAGATAGAGTCGGCTCCTGGTTCGGTTTCTCAGGTTCGTGAATGTACAGCAGAGCTATTGCGCTTTGCTAAAGAAACCAATACGCCCGTATTGATTGTGGGCCACATTACGAAAGATGGCTCTATCGCAGGTCCAAAGGTACTGGAGCATATGGTGGATACCGTGTTACAGTTTGAAGGCGACCGAAATCACGTGTATAGAATACTACGGTCAGTAAAAAATAGATTTGGCTCTTCATCCGAATTAGGGATATATGAGATGCAGGGAGCTGGGCTTCGAGAAGTATCGAATCCTTCGGAGATTATGTTATCACAACGGGAGAGTCCGGTCAGCGGAGTAGCGGTCGCTGCGATGCTGGAAGGAGTACGTCCTTTGATGATCGAAGTACAGGCCTTGGTGAGCAATTCTGCATTTGGAACACCACAACGGACTGCAACAGGCTTCGATAGTAAGCGGTTGAGCATGTTATTGGCGGTATTGGAGAAGCGTTTCGGTTTCCGATTGAGTGCGCAGGATGTATTTTTGAACATCGCTGGTGGACTTCGTGTGGAAGATCCGGCTATTGATTTGGCAGTGATAGCGGCATTGATCTCGTCGCAACAGGATATCCCATTGCCCTCTCAGGTTACTTTCGCAGGAGAGGTTGGCCTATCCGGAGAAATCCGTGCGGTAAATCGTATAGAGCAGCGTATCGCTGAGGCAGAGAAACTAGGGTTTGAGGGAATATTTATTTCTAAGTATAATGTTAAAGGCTTGGACGCTAAAAAGTATAACATTGCCATTAGACCTATGGCTACTTTAGAAAATCTCTTTAACGCTCTTTTTGGATAGAACAGGGAGCGTGTGCAAAGAAAATGGGGAGATATTTATAGTATCTCCCTTAGTTTTTTCTTTAGATCCTCGCCATGTAGGTTGCGACCGATGATAATGCCATTCGGATCTACGAGAACATTTTGGGGAATTGCTTTGATACCATAAGGAATAGCAGCTCCATTGTTCCAGTATTGTAGATCTGAGATATGTTTCCAAGTTAAGTTGTCGTCTGCAATTGCTTTTTTCCACGAGTCAAGCTCCCGGTCAAATGATACGCCAAGTATTTCAAAGTTGCGGTCTTTGAATTCCGCATATGCAGCTACAAGATTAGGATTCTCTGCACGGCATGGAGGACACCAAGAAGCCCAAAAATCGACTAGAACATATTTCCCTTTTAGATTCTGTAGTCCGTATGGATTTCCTTCCAGGTCAAATTGGGTTATCCCAGGAGCCTTTTTTCCGATAGCTACGTTGGATAGGTTTTTTAGATAGCGTTGGAATAGTTTACCTTCGTTTGTCTTTTTTACGCTTTTGTCAAGGGTTTTGAATAAAGCTTCCATTTCTTTGTAGTCCGGGTCATACCCCCCGACACGTTGGATGAGCCGAATTGTTGCCGTCTGAGATGGGTTGGCTTTGATTTCTTTTATTAAATCGTCTTTAGATTGCGCCGTTAATAAAAACGGAATTATAGTCAATAATAAAGCAAGAAGTCTGTTCATGTTATAGCTATTTTATTCAAACTTAGATAAAAAGAGCAAATAAATTGATAGGGTATATGTTAAAATGATTTTAAAATTATTTTTTAATTGCACTTTTATTTACGAAAAGCTCATATTATTGTTAAATTTGCTATTCACGATTTATCATATTTATTACCTCATAAATGGCAAGATTAAATTTATTAGAGGAGACACGCTTTGAAAAAGTACCTGTAACGGTATATCCAAGTCAAAGTGATGCTTCTATTCATGTTGCAAATCGTATCGCTTCACTGATTAAAGAAAAGCAAGCAAAAGGCGAGAAAGCTGTCCTAGGGCTAGCAACAGGAGCAACACCTGTTAAAGTTTATAAAGAACTTGTTCGTCAACACAAAGAAGAGGGTTTGAGCTTCCAGAATGTGGTAACCTTCAATTTGGATGAGTACTTTCCGATGCAGCCGACGGCTGATCAGAGTTACGTTACATTCATGAAGAAAAATCTTTTCGATCTGATCGATATCCCCGCAGAAAATATTAATATTCCTGATGGGACAATTGATATCAATCAAGTGCAGGCGTACTGCGAAGCGTATGAGCAGAAGATTTCAGAGCTAGGAGGATTGGATATTCAATTGTTGGGGATTGGACGTACAGGGCATATTGGGTTTAATGAACCAGGATCTGCGCCAAACTCTGGTACGCGTCTAGTGACATTGGATGATTTGACACGTCGTGATGCGTCTCGTGGATTTGGAGGTAAAGAGTACGTGCCTACTAAAGCAATTACCATGGGGGTAGGAACAATCTTCAAAGCAAAGGAGATTGTACTAATGGCGTGGAACGAAAATAAGGCAGAGATTGTTAAGAAAGCTGTCGAAGGTGAGATGTCACCTGAGATTCCAGCTACTTACTTACAGTTGTCTAATAATGTAGAGTTTATATTGGATGAAGGTGCAGCGTCACTATTAACCCGATTTGATACGCCATGGTTGGCGCATGATGTTGTTTGGACAGAATTTTTGACTAAAAAGGCTGTAGTGTGGTTGTCTTTAAAATTGAATAAAGCAATTTTAAAGTTGACAGATGAGGACTACAACAATAATGGTATGGCAGAACTTGTGACTGAGCAAGGTCCTGCGTATAACATTAATATCAGAATCTTTAACGAGTTACAAAGAACAATAACCGGATGGCCGGGAGGAAAGCCTAATGTGGATGATACAAATCGTCCGGAGCGGGCTGAGCCAGCTCAGAAGAATGCGATTCTTTTCTCGCCACACCCTGACGATGATGTAATCTCAATGGGCGGAACTTTCATCCGTTTAGCAGACCAAGGACACAACGTGCATGTTGCTTACCAGACATCTGGAAATACAGCAGTTTGGGATGACGATGTGTTGCGTTATTTGGAATTTGTACAAGACTTTGCTGTAGCAATAGAAGACGACAAAGGTATTACAAGTAAGATTTACGCTGAAGCGAGAGAATTTTTCAAGACTAAGAAACCTAACCAGGTCGATCCTGAGATAATCCGTACTGTGAAGGGGCTGATCCGTAAAGGTGAAGCTATTGCTGGGGCTCGTTTTGTAGGCTTGCCAGATGAGAATATCCATTTTCAGAACTTGCCTTTTTACGATAGAACGAAATTCTCTAAAGAAGTATCTTTTGAAGATGATATCGTGCAAACAATGGAATTGCTTCGTAAAGTAAAACCACAGCAGGTTTTTGCCGCTGGAGATTTTGCTGATCCACATGGAACGCATAAAGTTTGTTTCGATATTATTTTAGAAGCTTTATTACGTTTGCGTAAGACAGATGAATGGACAAAAGACTGTTGGTTGTGGTTGTACCGTGGCGCTTGGCACGAGTATCCAATCCATGAGATTGAGATGGCTATTCCACTTTCCCCTCAAGAGGTGAAACGTAAGCGTTTAGCAATCTTTAAGCACCAATCACAGAAAGATGTGCCTGTATTCCCTGGAGATGATCCTCGTGAATTCTGGGTTCGTGCAGAAGACCGTACAAGTGAGACTGCAGCTTTATATCATAAGCTAGGTCTTGCGGATTACGAAGCTATAGAGGCATTCGTCCGTTGGAAGTTTGATTAATTAGTAATAAATTAAATAGTAAGAGCCGGTGTGTGTATACATGCCGGCTTTTTTTATGAAAGTATATGTATTTGAACTCTCTTCGTTCGGCTTAATGGATATCAAAAACTTGCATGTGTCTGTTGGTGAACAGATGGAGTCATGAAAGTTTTGTTGTTATGATTGGAATTGAAGGATGAAAATTTCGGATTGTTAATCTTTTTGTCGGATTTTTTATTTTTTGACAGGGAGGGTAGCTCTATTTTTGCTTCAATTTAGAATTAGTATAAATTAAATCAAATATGAGAGCTAAACTGTTTTTTGCATTAATGGGGACACTGGGAGCCTGTTCTTTAGCAAATGCACAAACAACCGTCAAAGGGCGGGTTGTCGATGAGAAGAGCAAACCTGTTGCTGAAATATCAGTAAGTGCTGGTCAACAATCAGTAAAGACGGATGCAAATGGTTTTTTTAGTATTTATATCGGCCGGCCTGGTAGATTTACGTTGCACCTATCGGGTGTAGGTTTCGGAAAGAAGGAAGTGGTAATGACACAGGAGGCAGCAGAGACCAAAGTGGAGGATATTATCCTTAGACATAATGAGTATAATATTGAAGATGTGGAGGTATTTGGCGAACGTGGTAGACAACCAAAAGGGTTGGAAACGATAACACGTATGCCGTTAAAGCCATCGGACCAGATACAGAGTATATCGGTAATCTCACATAAGGTTATTGAGGATCAAGGTGCATTGACATTGACCGATGCGGTACGTAATATTCCTGGTGTGACCCTATTTGGAAGCTATGGAGGGGTAAAGGAATCCATGTCTACCCGTGGTTTTCGCGGTGTACCGGTTTTAAAAAACGGCGTACGTATGGATTCGCAGTTTCAGACTGCTTCTGGTGTGGTCGATATGCAAGGCGTTGAATCTATACAGATGATAAAAGGTTCGGCAGCAATTACCCAAGGTGTGATTACAGATATTGGTAATGCAGGTGGTGTTATCAATGTGGTGACAAAGACACCTAACTTTATCAATGCTGGAGCGGTAGGTGTACGTGCTGGTAGCTGGGGACAGTTTAGACCTACGTTCGATATGCAGACGGTCTTGGATAAAAAGGAGACTTTAGCTGTACGTTTTAATGGAGCATACGAGCGTTCGGATAGTTATCGAACAGCTGTTTCGGGAAATAGCGTTTATTTCAATCCTTCTTTGACGTGGCGCGCATCAGGCAATACAACAGTAACATTAGAAGGAGATTATCTGAATTCGAATAAGACACCGGTTACTTCTGCCGTGAATCTGAATCCATCTCAAGGTGTTAATGCCTTATATGTATTGCCAAATAATCGTATGGCAGGGCTGGCTTCAGATAATAATAACACGGTGATGAGTAGCTTTATGGCTTCTGTGAACCATCGTCTTAGTGACAACTGGCGCTTGAGAGCAGCGTATGCTTTCTCCTCTTATCAAGTAGACAATCAGTCCACGGGATTGAGTTTGGTTAAAGATAATAACCCTGACTTTAATCTATTTAGTCGTTCTATGTCGAGAAGCCTTAGGGATGATAAGAACAAAACTTTCCAATTTGATTTGATTGGGGAGGAGTTATACACAGGACGTATTAAGCATACTTTTCAAGGAGGCTTTGATTACCGTATTGTGGATGCCAATACAACGACAATGGCTGGAACTTTAAAGCCATTGGGTAAAAATGTCGAACTAAGTGCGACGGATGCAAAAGAGCCAATAATAGATGTTATTGATATTAAGGGAGATTGGACTAATTCGTTGGATGATGTAAAATATTTAGACAAAAATGGACAGCCACAAGTGGGTAAGAGTATCAGCTTTGTAAAAGGTACCCCTGTAGATGCTGATTATAACACTTTTGGTATTTTAGCGCAGGATGTTATTGAGTTCAATAAATACATTAAGGTGGCTCTGGGTTTGCGTTATTCTGAGATTAATACCATATCTGCCACCAGTAATACCTCGCAACGCCGTTCCGCCTGGAATCCGAGTGTAGGTTTTATCGCTACGCCAATACAGCACCTCAATGTTTTTGGCTCATATACAAGCTCTACAAGTTTGAGAAGTGCAGCTAATAAGATGGTGGATGGAAGTGAAGTCGGCCCCTCAATAACAGAACAGTTTGAAGCGGGAATTAAATCCGATTGGTTGGACGAGAAGTTACGTTTTAACTTGACCTATTTTCATATCTATACTTCTAATTTGTCTAATCAAGAATATGCACCAAACAGTAATAATCCGACAGGAAAATATTTCAAAGCTGGAGATTTATTACGTGACGGTATAGAGGCTGAATTGAATGGCCGTATCTTGGACAATTTAACCGTAATGTTGGGCTATGCTTACCTGGATGCGCGTTATAAGAACTCACCTTCTTATGTGGAGGGGTCTGCTCCGATGAATGCACCAGATCATACCGCAAACGGTTGGGTACAGTATGTGGTTAATCAAGGAGCGTTGAAAAATCTAAGTTTGAGTGCAGGAGTTTATTATGTAGGAAAGAGACCTGTTAATGAACATAGCATTACTTTTGATGGCCATAGTTCGGTGTTTGGTCCGGATATTAAGCCTTTTGATATGCCTGCTTACACTACCGTAAATGCGCAAGTAGGTTATAAATTCCAGAAGTGGGAAGCGCGTGTATTCTTAAACAACTTAACGGATGAAGTGGGCTTGAACTCTTATTTCCGTGGAGGGTTCATTAATCAAATTGACCCTAGAAATGCCGCATTCTCATTGAACTATAGATTCTAAGAGTAGAGATTAAACATTCAAAAAAGGGGGGGCATTCTAAATAAGCTCCCTTTTTTTTTATAAAATATGGATAAGGCCTTCCAACTCAGAAAGCATTTGTACCCCCTCGTTGGCGACTAAAAAAGTATACCGCAGAGAATTAGGAATAAAGCCAAAATATTTTTTAAATGCCGAAGTAAAATGTGTGGAGTGTTTGTAGCCCGTCATTTGTGCAACGTCCGATATCCTATAGTCTCCGGTGAGGATTAGTTCTTTGGCATGTTCCATCTTCTTTTCCGTGATGTAATTCATCACTGTTTTACCAAAATACTGTTTGAAGTGTTTTTTTAAGTATTGCTCGTTGGTGCCTACATACTTTGCCAACTCGGGGATGGTATAGTTTTTTGATAAATCTCTATGGATTAGGTTTTTTGCTAGAACTATCTTGTCATAATGGTTTTTATTTGGAATGATCTCGTGTTTTTCGTTCTCCGCATAGAGCCCTTCGATTTGATGTACCAGAATTTCGATTAGTAGGGCCTGTATCCGCAAGCGGTTTAAATAGTTGTCATGGCGTATGTAAGCCATAAGCTGATTGATCAATAGTCGGGTTCTGTTATCACTATTGGTTAATAGGCCATTACTAAAACGGAGGGTATTTTGTTCAAATTTTCTTCTAAAGTCATCCAATAGCTCATTAGAGATAAATAAGACAATAGCAAGATGATTCTCATAGATGTTTTTCCATTCCAGTGTTTCCCCTTTTCGAATAGGGTGAATAATATTTTCTCCTCCTCGAATTATATAGGACTGCTTCTGCAGAAAATAAGGACAGATGCAACTGTTCTCGTGTGCAGGGAATAAGATGTTTAGAAACCCATCTAAAGGGCTACTCAGCTCTTGGTTGTTGGTGCCATGCAGCAGCGCATAATGAATATCTAGAGAAGTAGAGGTCAAAGGACATGCTACATATTCAGATTGAGATTCTGAGATTTCTGAATTTGAAGCTTTTTTTCCTGATTCCGTCATTTTGTTATTTAGAATACATCTAGATTTGCAGCGCAAGGTTTTATTTAGACTTGTTCTAAAAGCAAAAATAGACTATTAATCTGAGATAATGAAACAAATTTACCTGTCGTTGTTTTTAGTAGTTCTTGTGACTTCGGTATTTGCACAAAAAACATTCTCCGTAAATGGTAAAGTACATAAAGAAAGTGGTGAACCGATATCTCATGTTACGGTTAAGATTAATGGCACATCCTTAGTGTCTATTACGAATGAGCAGGGACGCTATTCGTTCTCTACGGTCCCGCAAGGAAAGTATACCTTATCGATTTCTTCTGTAGAAATAGAAACGAAGACGTTGAAACTTGATGTGAACAAAGATTATCCTGATTTACACATACATGTGGGAGAAAAGGGCGATGTATCTTTGGACGAGGTAAAAGTAACCCGTAATACTGCAAAACGGGAGATAGAGACCTCCGGATTTGCGGTTAATGTTGTGGAGACTAAGGAAGCTGCTTTACGTAATATGCAGACAAACGAGTTGTTAGATCGAACTGTAGGAGTACGTGTACGTCAAAATGGTGGATTAGGATCCGATGTACAATACAATCTAAATGGTATGTCTGGAAGATCAGTAGGCATATTTATCGATGGTATCGAGATTTCTACCTATGGGTCGTCCTTTAATCTGAATAGTATACCTCCTGCTATGATAGAGCGGATTGAAGTATATAAGGGAGTGCTTCCTGCACATCTTTCGGGAGATCTTATGGGGGGAGCGGTCAATGTCGTTTTAAAGAAAGGATTTTCTCAGAATAATTTAACAGCAGCCCTGTCTTATGGGGCTTTTAACACGTTTCAGTCTGATATAAGTGGACAGTACAGAAATCCGAAAAACGGATTGACGGTTAGAGCTGCAGCATTTTTGACGAAGACAGATAATAACTATAAAATATGGGGAAAATTTGCGCGCAATACCTTGCCTGATCTGACAATGGAGCCAGTTGTTGCGAAGCGTTTTTGGGATGAATATAAATCATATGGCGGGCGTTTTGAGTTGGGTTTTACGGATGTCAAATGGGCCGACCAATTCTTCGTAGGGTATAATGGCTCAGATACATATAAGGAGATACAACATGGGCAAACGATGGGTAATCCTTACATGGGACGGTTTGCGGAATATCAAGGCCATGTGTTTAGTCTTAATTATTTAAAAAGAGATTTGTTTGTTGATGGTCTCCAACTCAATATCAATGCGAATTATAGTAACAGGGAGACTTATATTCAAGATACTGTAAGTTGGGTGTATAACTGGTCGGGAGAAAAGAGGATTGGTTTTCATGGAAAGCCGTTAAAGACCCGAGAAGGGGCTCAGCAAGGTGAGCCCACTATGAATACGATCAATCGAGAGATTATCACAACAAGGACTAACTTAAGCTATGCTATTTCGTCAAATCATAGTGTTTCCTTAAATCATGTGTTCAATACCGTGAATAGAGATGATAATGACGCGCTGAAAGTGACGGCTGGTAAAGAGTTCCGTTCGGACAGCGATTTAGGAAAGCATGTGTTTGCATTGAATTATGAAGCGCAGTGGCTAGATAGTAGGTTGAAGTCTAACCTATTTGCTAAGCGCTATCAGCAGAATGCCACACATTGGGCGCCTAGCTACAAAATGGAAAACGGTACTCCTGTGTTTTACAGGCTGGAAACACAGAATAATAAATCAACGATGGGCTACGGTTTAGCATTGTCTTATGCAATTAAACCGAATGTGGTGTTAATCGGGTCTACAGAACGAGCTGTTCGTATGCCTTCAGATTCAGAGATTTTTGGTGGTGCTGATGAAAATACGTTAGCTAATCTTGGGCTGCGTCCCGAGGTGAGCGACAATGTTAATCTTGGTGTTAAATTAGGGAGCTTTGAGGTCTCTAACCACAAGATTTCTTTTTCGGGGAATGGGTTTTTGCGTAATATGAAAGACCGTATTATGCGTAGAGCAAGTGAGAGTAGGAATGATGAATTGCCAGAGGCTAGTCCTTTTGTGAATATTGGAGCTGCTCAGGCTATTGGATTTGAAGGCGAACTAGGTTACACCTATAATAATAATTTACATTTAATGCTAAACTTTTCCAGATTTAGTTCCCTATACAAAGTGAAATATGACCCTACAACGGGAGGGGTGCTGGATAAATACAATAGGCAACTACCGAATGAGCCGTTTTTTACAGTAAACGGAAGTGTTCAATATACCTTTAATAATCTCCTGCAAAAGAATTCAACTATGAATGTCTATTATAATGCAGGTTTTGTCGAGCAATTTTATATTGGTTGGTTGGGTATAGAGCAAGAGTTAACACCTAGGCAGTTTTACAATGATATAGGTCTTAGTTATAGATTTCCTAATCGTAAAATCGTAGCGAGTCTAGATGCAAAGAATATCTTCAACGCTGAAATATATGACAATTTCGCCGTACTGAAACCTGGCCGAGCCTTTTATTTCAAAATAAATTATACAATAAGTAAATTCTAATTATCCACAATAATTCTATATCTCATGAAAATAAAATTAGGTAAATCAACGTTGGCAATCGCGACAATCCTTACAGTAGGATTGATGGGCTGTTCAAAAAATGATAGTCCAGAAATTCTCCCTCCTGTGAATGAAGAGGGCTACATCACGTTGGCAGGAGCGTTGTATCAGACCAATCCAGGTGACGGAAATGGAGGAACAAAGGTGTTTAGTATAACAGCGGAGGAAGCTCGGAATCCAGATTTTACTGTAGACGTCTTCGATAAAGGATTTGGTGTTAAATCGAATCGTACGGCGCGTTTGCAAGCTTCAATCGATGGACAGTATTTGTATAATATACAATATACAGGCGATGATGGAGGTGTCTTTAACAAATATGAAGTAAAAGGCGGGAGTTCTTTTACGGAGGTAGGGAGCGCACTGAATACGTCAGCGTACGTTGGCACTTCGCCGCGCTGGGTTAAAGCAGCGGAGGGAATTGGTGTTGCGGTAGATGTAAAAGTTGCCGTTACTAAAAAAGGTGCTGCTCCATTTGAGACCATTAATACCATTAAAAGCTCAGGTAGGGTCTTAGTCTTAGATCTACATAACACGAAATTAATTAATGTTAATGAAAACTATTTCGATATGCCAGCTCTGAGTGATGATGAAATCGCTAAGGGCTACCATGTTTTTCGTTTCGATGCCCCGGTCTTAAATAAGAAAGGTGATAAGTTATATATTGGCACTTGGATGAGACAATACGATATGAATGGTTATATAACATATAATAGTAGTAATGCGGCTGTTTATCCTGCAGGAACGTTGCCACGATTGGCGACCCGGACTTTGGTTATTGATTACCCTTCATTAACTAATCCTCAGTTTATTACGTCTACCCAAGCAACAGGTGACAATAGTGGATACCGTAGCCCAATGAACTATGTCGCAGAAGATGGAGCGATTTATCAAGCTACACACCGCGAGTTGGAAGGTACCGGTGGGTCGAAGATTTTAAAGATTGGAACCGATAATAAATATGACAATTCTTTTGTATTGAGCTTAGACCAAGCATTAGGCATAAAGGATAGTTATATCGAGAGCTGGAGATATGTTGGAGATGGAATAGGTTATGTGTTGTATAGTTTGAAGGGTGAAGGAGGGTATGTCGCACGTGTTGATTTGAAAAATAGAACAGCTGTTAAGCAAACTATCACTGGTGAAGCTACATTAGATTTTGGTCAACACCAAGGTATAGGGTTGAAAGGGGATTATGTGTATATTCCTGTCACCGGAATTGGTGTAGATGGTAATATCTATGTGTTTAATAGAAAGACGGGAGAAATGACGTTAGGTGCTAAGTTGAAAAATAAAGTAGGAAATCGTTACATCGGCGCTTACTAAAATCTAAATACAATATAAAAAGGACCTTAAGTTTTACTTAGGGTCCTTTTTTAATAAACATTATTTAGACTAAGAATAAATAATATATATTTGCAAAAAATAAATAATATGTCTTCATCCAATTGGCCTAAGATTCGCAAATTTTTTAACGATATCCACCTATGGGGCGGATTGATTTCTGGTATTGTCGTACTGATTGTCTGTCTGACAGGAACGGTCTATACTTATAATACAGAACTTCGAGAGGCAGCTATACCGCAATATTACAAAGTAACTCCAGAGGGAGATAAACAAAATGTGGATACCCTTATTAAGCAGGCTAAGACGTCTATAAAGGGAAAGGTTGTTGGGGTAAAAGTTCCTTTTGATACAGATAAAACGATATTTGCATTATATAGTAAGCCTAAAAAGGAAGAGGGCGATTCGGAAAGGAAGAAAGAAAATAAAAAGACTGAGGTTAATACAGGAGCCCCGGAAGTCAAACTTGCCAAGGGTGATGGGGTAGCGTCGGCTGATAAAGATGCCAATAAGGCCGGCGAGGCGGCTAATACGGGGGCTGGGAAAGAGAAAAAAGCTGCCCCAGCTGCTGGTGGACGTGGTCCTCGCGCCAATCAGATGGCCATAAACCCGTATACAGGACACGTTATTGGTGACCCTTCGGATGAGAAGACGAAGACAGCCGCTGTGATGCAAACGATGTTCGGTTTGCACCGTTGGCTACTCCTGAATGAAGTAGAAAAGCCCATTATAGAAGGGGTAGAGAACCGTAAGCTGGGATCATGGATTACTGGAACAGCTACTTTGCTATTTTTATTGGGGGTAGTCTCTGGTATGATTATCTGGTTTCCAGCTAAGATGAGAGGATGGAAGAACGGTCTTAAGATAAAATGGTCTGCTCGATGGAAACGTATTAATCACGATTTGCATAATACGCTGGGTTTCTATAGTTGTATCATTCTGTTTCTAATGTCGGTGACGGGACCTTTTTGGTCATTTGAATGGTATAGGGAAGGATGGCAAAAGACTTGGGGAACCTATAAATCTCCAGATGCACCTAAAGAAGATAAGCCGACATTGGTTTCTGTGGTGCCAACGGATGGGAAAAAGCCTCTTACTATTGAGGAGACTATTTTGATAGTCAACAAACTGTTGCCTTATGATGGAGATATTACCGTAAATTTTGCAAAGGATAGCGTAGGTACAGTTTCGGTATCGAAGAATCGTATAGGTTTTTTCGCACCTTCTGCAGGAGATAAACTGACGTTGGATCAATATAGTGGAGCAGTACTCGAAAAAGATATTTTTAGAGACAAACCATTTAACCAGCGGGCCTCAGCATCAATTAAAGCATTGCATATTGGGGATATCTATGGGCCATTTAGTAAACTTTTATACTTCATAGCTTGTCTTATTGCTACCTCTTTGCCAATTACAGGTACGATGATTTGGATTAATAAGATGAAGAAAAAGAATAGCTTGAACTTAATAAAAAAGCCTCTACAGAATGTTCTGTAGAGGCTTTTTTATTGTCTGATTAGCTCTAATCAGCTTTTTTGCAAATTGTCCCTAATTTGTCCCCTCTAAATATTCGGTCAAAAGTAGACTATATGTTAGATTTGTTGCTCATTCTAGAGAAGATTAATATTCATCATACGAAAGGATTTTCCATCCCTATATTAACCTCAAGAGCCCTTGCATACAATAGACGGGGGCTTTTTTTGTATCTTGATTTATTTTTTTCGGCTTAACATGCTATCTAATAGCATCTCGATTATAGCAACGACGATGGCAAATAGCGCTGCGTTCCAAAAGCCATCAACGTCAAACTTAGAGCCCATGATGGAATCACTTAGCATAATCATAAGAATAGTGATTATGAATGAAACTAGACCGAAGGTCAGCCAGTTTAAAGGGAAGGTAAATAGCCTTAATACTCCGCCCACTATAGCATTTACAAAACCGATTACCAAGCCAGTGACAATAGCCCATCCAAAACCTTCAACATGTGCTCCAGGAATAATGTAAGCTGCAATTGCAACAACCAGTCCTGTCAATAAAAGGGAAATAATGAATCTCATAATAGTACCTGTTTTTGTAAACATTCTTCAAAATTAGTGCCAAATGCGGTATCCCAAAAGACCAATTATAGGACTGATAATTAAAATATTTCTTTGCTATGCGGGCATAGAAAAAATGTGTTATCTTTAATATGGATTTTAAACTTAATTATACTATGAGACAGTTATTATTTTCTTTTGTTGCGCTAGTGTTTACGATGACATGTTATGCACAGAGTAAGGATCCTATTGTAGGGACGTGGTTAAATCCCAGTGGGGAGGGGAAGGTAGAGATTTATGAATCGAACGGGAAATTTTTTGGGAAGTTGTATTTGGTTAAGGATAAGTCAAAGAAAGACGCGCAAAATCCTGACGAAAAACTGAGGTCCCGTGCTTTAAATGGGGTGGTGATTCTTAATAATTTTACAAAAAAAGGCACCTCTTATGAGGGGGGAGAAATTTATGACCCTAAAAGTGGTAAGACATATAGTTGCAAAATGAAACTAAAGGGAAATGATGCTTTGGATATTCGTGGATTCATAGGGATTAGTATGTTTGGCAGGTCTGAAACCTGGACACGGACTAAATAATGTGGTTTTGATAATATTCAGACAAACGATTTCGTACTGCGGTGTGGTAAAATTCTGCTATCTTTGGGGCTAGAATCAAATGTCCTAAGGCCCTAACGCTTTGGATATTTTAAAATTATAAATTTTATTTTTTTCATATGTACAAAACGTTAAAGCCAGCATTGGAAAAAGAGTTGGCTGCAATCAAAGAAGCAGGACTTTATAAAGAGGAGCGTATTATTGTAACTCCTCAAGGAGCGGATATTAAAGTAAGCACTGGACAAGAGGTTGTCAACTTTTGTGCAAATAATTATTTGGGACTGTCTTCGCATCCGAAGGTTGTGGCAGCTGCAAAAAAGGCAATCGATGATCACGGGTATGGAATGTCTTCTGTTCGTTTTATCTGTGGTACACAAGATGTACACAAAGAGCTGGAAGCAAAGTTGTCTAGCTTTTTGGGCACAGAGGATACGATTCTTTATGCAGCTGCATTTGATGCAAATGGAGGTGTCTTTGAACCTTTGTTTGGTGCAGAAGATGCAATCATTTCAGATGAGTTGAACCATGCTTCAATAATTGATGGGGTACGTTTATGTAAAGCGCAGCGTTTCCGGTATAAAAACTGTGATATGGAGGATTTAGAAGCTCAATTGCAAGCCGCTTCTGGTGCCCGTCACAAAATCATTGTTACTGATGGTGCCTTTTCTATGGACGGATCGGTGGCTCCGTTGGATAAAATATGTGATTTAGCTGATAAATATGAAGCTTTAGTGATGATTGATGAGTCTCATTGTTCTGGTTTCATCGGTAAGACGGGGCGCGGCACCCATGAGTTATTTAATGTTATAGATCGTGTTGATATTATAACAGGTACTTTAGGTAAAGCCCTTGGTGGAGCATCAGGTGGATTCACTTCCGGAAAAAAGGAAATCATCGATATGTTGCGTCAACGCTCGAGACCATACTTATTCTCTAATACATTAGCTCCAGCAATTACAGGTGCATCGGTTGCCGTTTTGGACATGTTGAGTGAGACTACGGAGCTACGTGATAGATTAGAAGAGAATACGTTATACTTCCGTGAGCAGATGACAGCAGCAGGTTTCGATATTAAACCTGGTTTTCACCCTATCGTTCCTGTTATGCTTTATGATGCTAAGTTGGCACAGGAGTTTGCCGCTAAGATGTTGGAAGAGGGAATCTATGTAATTGGTTTCTATTATCCGGTAGTGCCACAAGGAAAAGCACGTATCCGCGTACAAATCTCTGCAGCTCATGATAGAGCTCATCTAGATAAGGCGATTGCGGCGTTTACGAAAGTAGGGAAAGCCCTTGGCGTAATTTCGTAAATGCTCAAATTACTTGTTAACTGAGGATGGGAAAAGATATTGCTAATACGCTAACAGATCTCGATGAGTGGTTTTTGGTGTAAAAATGTCTTAAGTGTTTGAAGGTGAAATCAGAAGGTTAACAAAATAATAATATAAAATACTAAAATTTGAGGTGTAAAATAATTATCTTTGCACCCTGAATTTAAAACAAATTTACTTGCTAGATGCAAAATATTAGAAATATAGCGATTATCGCTCACGTCGATCACGGAAAAACAACGTTAGTTGACAAAATCTTACATTTCACAAACCAATTTAGAGATAATGATGGTACAGGTGATTTAATCTTAGATAACAACGATTTAGAACGTGAACGAGGTATTACAATCGTTTCGAAGAATGTTGCTGTCAAATACAAAGATGTTAAGATCAATGTAATTGATACCCCTGGTCACGCCGATTTCGGTGGAGAGGTTGAGCGGGTACTAAAAATGGCAGATGGTGTGGTGTTATTGTGTGACGCCTTTGAAGGACCAATGCCTCAAACGCGTTTCGTTACTCAAAAGGCTTTGGCATTAGGGTTAAAACCTATTGTCGTGGTTAATAAGGTAGATAAGGAAAACTGTCGTCCAGATGAAGTATATGAAAATGTTTTTGATTTATTCTTTAGCTTAGATGCTACGGAAGAGCAATTAGAATTTCCTGTGTTATATGGTTCATCAAAACAAGGATGGATGTCTACAGATTGGAAACAGCCAACAGAAGACTTCAGTCCATTGTTAGATGCAATTATTGAACATATTCCAGCTGCCCCACAAAGTGAAGGTACATTACAAATGCAGATTACATCTTTAGATTACTCTACATTTGTCGGTCGTATAGCTATCGGTCGCGTGGCACGTGGTACTATTAAAGAAAATCAGCCTGTCTCATTAGTAAAACGTGATGGCAAGATTGTTAAAAGCCGTGTTAAAGAGCTTCAGATATTTGAAGGTTTAGGACGTCTTAAAGTGTCAGAAGTTAAAGCAGGCGATATTTGTGCGGTGGTAGGTATTGAAGGATTTGATATCGGAGATACTATCGCTGATTTTGAGAATCCTGAACAATTGGAGGTTATTCATATTGATGAGCCTACAATGAACATGTTGTTTACGATAAATAACTCACCTTTCTTTGGTAAAGAAGGTAAATTGGTTACTTCTCGTCATATCCATGACCGTTTACAGAAAGAATTAGAGAAAAACTTAGCATTACGTGTTGTTCCGACTGATTCTCCTGATGCGTGGTTGGTATATGGTCGTGGTATCTTACACTTGTCCGTACTTATTGAGACTATGCGTCGCGAAGGTTACGAATTACAAGTAGGACAACCACAGGTTATCGTTAAAGAAATCGATGGTAAAAAGTGTGAACCAGTAGAGGTATTGGTGGTCGATGTTCCAGGTGATGTATCTGGTAAAGTAATCGAATTGGTAACACAGCGTAAAGGTGAGTTATTGATTATGGAAGCAAAAGGTGAAATGCAGCACTTGGAGTTTGAAATTCCTTCTCGCGGTATTATCGGATTGCGTAACAACATCTTGACTGCTACCGCAGGTGAAGCTGTAATGGCACACCGTCTAAAGGGTTATGAGCCTTGGAAAGGAACAATCCCTGGTCGTCTACACGGTGTATTGATTTCTTTAGATAAGGGTACTACAACAGCTTACTCTATTGATAAATTACAAGATCGTGGTAAGTTCTTTGTTGAACCAGGAGTTGAGATCTACGAAGGACAGATTTTAGGAGAGCACATCAGAGACAACGATTTAACAATTAATATTGTTAAAGCTAAGCAATTGACAAATATGCGTGCGTCCGGTACGGATGATAATACACGTATTGCTCCTGCTATCAAGTTCTCGTTAGAGGAATCAATGGAATACATCCAAGGAGACGAATATATTGAAGTAACACCTCAGTCTATCCGCTTACGTAAAATTTACTTAACGGAAAATGAACGTAAGGTGAACAAAAAAGGATAAAACATAAAAAGGCCAGTCAAATTTGACTGGCCTTTTTTATTTCCAAATCTTTATGTAGTCTATTTTTTCTTGGTGCTTTCTTCTGCTGCAACATAGACATCCTCTTCTGCTTTATAGATTTTGAATTGTACTTCATAACCTTCTGGAACATATATTATGATCGGTAATTTTCCGTTATAACGTACCATTTCCGGTTGGGCCGAGACAAATAAATTTCTGTTTGGCGCTCCAGGACAAGCCATTTGAGTCGATACTACATCACCATTTGTTTTGAAGGTATAATAGTCATAGCCCCATCCTTGTAAGTCCTTCTTTTCTAAAGTCCCTTGGAGAGAGAAATGATTACAACCGTCTACCTCCATCCATTTGCCCACACTGAATTCAATTTTCTTGTTGTCATCATTTTTTGAATGAGGGACTTCAATAATCATTTTCTTATATCCCGCTTCAGGAGTCGGAAATATATCTGTATTTTGTTTTAAAACAGATTGTGCCATAGCCATTGTTGTCAAGCCGAATAGACCCAATAAGATAGTCAAGGTCTTCAGTAATTGTTTGTTCATATTTGTTGCGTTTAATTACACTTTTACATTGTCTATACCAAATATGATTCCAAAAAAGACAAAAAGTTTAATAGACAACTATTTTTTTAGTGATGTTATCGCTGACTTTTCGACTTTTCATAGTTCTCAGAGAGCTTATCCATCCGTCTTTGGATAGCTATATCCGTGCGCTGGGGAATCAATTGATTGAGTGCATTCTTTTCGATATCGATATTTGAAGCGGACTCAAGTTCATGTATGGTTCGTTGGCTTCGGATAGCCATGTCGTAAGGATCTTTAGCACTCATGAGCTTGACAAGTACTGGTAGACACTCAAAAAACACAAACAGTAGGGCTATAAAGATTACCGCGTATTTTGTTGAGCTATCCTCTGTTCCATCCGGTTTTTTATGGAGGTTTGCCAATGCCGCATTCCGGTCAGCAAAGCCCGCTATATTTATAGCACTGTCCAGACTTGTATTTGACAATATTTTTTGGTCAAAGAGGCCTTCCTTCTCTTTTCGAACGAGGAGTTGACTTTCTTTTTGCTGTATCCTGTTTCTTAGCGTATCTAAAAATACTTCTTCTTTTTGGAGACTTTCTTCTTTGCGCTTGGCATAAGGACCATAGCCCAGTACACCTGATGTTTCTGCTGTTTTTGTTCCGAATATTTCGTGATTGAGCTGCTGCCTAGAGGTTTTGATAGTCGACTCTAAAGAATCTGCCTGAGATTTGAGACGAAGCAATTGTCCATACTCAACTTGATATTTATTTTCGAAGGTATGGTTTAGCGTATCAATCCGAGCCTGTTGTTGTTTTAGATATTCAACCCGTAAGTGCTCCTTTATCTCTTTGTCAAAGATTTTAAGCTCTAATGGGCGAGAAATAACAATACCTATTAAGACTGCAAGTAGGATACGCGGTAATGCTTGTAATAATTGTTTGCCTAAGGAGCTAGACTTGTCTAGACTGAGTACAATGTATCTGTCTAGGTTGAATATTGCTAGTCCCCATATTATTCCAAAAAACGAGGCGTATAAGGGAGCTAATGGACTACCACTGAATACAAAGTAGAGCGCATATCCTCCCGCTAAGCTAGCAAAAAGACCTGTGAAGAAAATCGTGGCACCTATACTGACGTATTTGCTGTGTTCTTCTGGAAATTTAGACAAGGTATCTTTGTGCACACCAGCGCACCACCAGAAAAAATTTTGTAACATACTCATTATATCAAATTTGAGCTAGAATAGTTGTTTGTTTTTCAAAGGTATATATCGGCGCTGAATCTTTAATGTTCTTTTCGGTGAATGTCAGTAAATAAGCGGTGAAGACCGAATTTGTCGTGAAATTTATCTAAGTTTGCAGGAACAAGTTGAAACCGAAGTGTGAATCGAAGAGCACATAAGACCAGTCATTGTTAATAGGACGGATGCTTTTGCTAAATAGAACAAAAAACAGAAGAAAAATAAATAGATTGAAATGAGTAAAAAAAGCTTCATTCCATTTTTGGTTGTTGCCTCTATTTTTGTAGGATGCAACAACGAAGAAAAGAGTAAGGATTCGGATAATCCATTTTTGACGGCATACGATACGCCATTTAATGTTCCTCCTTTTGACAAAATCAAGGATGAACATTTTAGACCTGCTTTTGAGGAAGCGCTCAAACAGCATAATTTAGAAATTGACAGTATTATCAACAATACGGAAGAGCCTAGTTTTGCTAATACAATTGTAGCTTTAGAGAATGCTGGTACTTTGTTAGGGAATGTATCAACTGTGTTTTATAACTTAAATTCAGCAAATACGAACGATACAATTCAGTCCATCGCTAAGGATATGGCTCCCTTGATTTCTGCCCATAGTGACGAGATTCAATTGAACGCGAAGCTTTTTGAAAGAGTGAAGGCGGTGTATTCGAAGAAGGATGCACTAGGTCTAGATGCTGAAGACAAGAAGTTATTGGAAGAGACATATAAGGGGTTTGTACGTGCAGGCGCGAATTTGTCAGATGCGGATAAAAGTAAGTTAAAGCAAATTAATGCGGATTTGTCTGTTCTGACTACGCAATTTGGACAAAATTTATTAGCAGAAACCAATGCGTATGAATTGGTTGTTGACAAGAAAGAAGATTTAGCTGGTCTGCCTGACGGTTTGGTTGCGGCAGCAGCGGAGACTGCAAAAGCGAAAGGTAAAGAAGGAAAGTGGGTATTCACACTTTCTAATCCTTCGGTAATGCCATTTTTGCAATATGCGGACAATAGAGATTTACGCAAAGAAATCT
>JBEBQJ010000074.1:0-22098 GCA_040395455.1 Sphingobacterium yanglingense
CGCAGTTACAACACACCTAGTTTTGGCTACAGATTTTAAGATAGCTTCCTCATCCAGTGGTTTTATGGTGTGGATATTGATAATCTCCGCGTTGATGCCTAGTTTTTCAAGTTCTTCACCCGCTTGTATCGCTTCCCAAACTAAATGGCCTGTTGCGATAATGGTAACGTCTGTTCCTTCGTTAAGTAAAATCGCTTTTCCTATTTCAAAGGTTTGATCAGCAGGGGTGAAGTTTGGTACCACCGGACGTCCAAAACGTAAATAGACTGGGCCTTCATGGTTGACTAGGGCGATAGTCGCCGCTTTGGTCTGATTGTAGTCACAGGTATTGATTACAGTCATGCCTGGTAACATTTTCATCAAACCGATGTCTTCCAAAATTTGGTGTGTAGCGCCATCTTCACCTAGTGTAAGTCCAGCATGCGAAGCACAGATTTTAACATTTTTCCCAGAATAGGCAACTGATTGACGAATTTGGTCGTATACACGTCCTGTAGAAAAGTTAGCAAATGTTCCAGTGAAAGGGATTTTTCCACCGATTGTAAGTCCCGCGGCAATGCCGATCATATTCGCCTCAGCAATTCCTATTTGGAAAAAACGTTCCGGAAACTCTTTAATAAAAGCCTCCATCTTTAGTGAACCGATCAAATCGGCACAGAGTGCTACGACATTGCTGTTTATTTTGCCCGCTTCTAACAGGCCTGCTCCAAAACCCGAGCGTGTATCTTTAGATTCTGTAAAAGTATATTTTTTCATTATATTATAGGTGTGAGATAGGAGTAATATCTAATTTCTAAAACTCTATTAAAATTAATAATCCCCTAAAGTTCTTGGGATTTGGTTTAGAGCAGACTCCAACTGATCGTCATTAGGTGCTGCGCCATGCCATTTATGCGTTCCCATCATATAATCTACACCAAAGCCCATTTCTGTATGCAATAGTATAACAACTGGTCTTCCTTTCCCAGTACGGGATTTTGCTTCATCTAAGCCTGCTATCACTGCAGTCATATCATTTCCTTTCGTCACTTCCAATACATCCCATCCAAAAGCTTCCCATTTTGCTCTCAGGTTTCCAAGAGATAATACTTGGTTGGTAGGGCCATCGATTTGCGCTCCATTATAGTCAACCGTAGCGATGATGTTGTCTACTTTATTATGAGGGGCATACATTGCTGCTTCCCAGACTTGACCTTCCTGTAGCTCTCCGTCTCCCATTAATACGTAGACTAAGCTATTGTCGTTGTTTAATTTCTTAGCTTGTGCTGCTCCTATCGCTACGGATAGACCCTGTCCAAGAGATCCAGATGCAACGCGTATTCCTGGAAGGTGTTCGTGGGTAGTAGGGTGACCTTGCAGACGAGTATTGAGTTTGCGGAAAGTAGCTAGTTCACTGACCGGAAAATAACCAACTCTAGCTAAGGTGCTATAAAACACAGGGGAGATATGTCCATTGGACAAGAAAAACAAGTCTTCGTTTTTTCCATCCATTTGAAAAGAAGTATCATGTTTCATGGCGTGAAAATACAGCGCTACAAAGTAGTCTGCACATCCTAAAGACCCTCCTGGGTGACCAGATTGACAGGCATGTACCATACGTACGATGTCACGTCTTACCTGAGAAGCGATTTGCTCGAGATTGTTAATATCTACACTCATCTTTAATTGAATTTCATAATGTTTATTCGTAAAGGTAGTGAATTTTGGATATTTAGGGGTATTAATTGCATTTTTAATTGTTGTCGATTATGGAATTGGTATGGATTGTGCATCCCTAGTCAAATTGTAGATTCAAAATGGTTATTAAAATAGAATATTGTATGAAAAAAATTGTTTTTTGTGTTTCATTTTTCGGCATGGTATTGCCTGGTATTGCACAAAACAGGCTCAGTGCAACCGCAGAAGTAAAAGAAGTAACGGTCTATGCCAATGGAGCTCAGGTGCAGAACCGTATCCAAGTCAACCTACCGGCCGGTAGTAGTGATTTAGTGATCAATAATGTGGCCAGCGACCTGGATGAAAGGAATATTCAGATTAGTGGCCCCGATTATCTCTCTATTCTATCTATAGCTAAGACGCGGGCTGAAGATGTGCAGGTGACGAACCCTTCGCATCAAAAGCTCAAGGATTCATTGGATTTATTTACTGCCGATAGAGAGTTGTTGGGAAATAAACTGGATGCAGCACGGGGGGCTTTACAGATTTTGACCAACCAGAATTTGTTGGGCGGTGGAGATGGAAAGATCGATATCGCAGACCTATCCAAATTGGTAGACTATTATCAGCTTAAATCGGTAAATCTTAATAAGGATATATCCACACTGAGCAAAGAGATTGAGCAATTGGATAAACGAATAGCTAAAGTTCAAGAGGGATTACGCATGTATACCGGAAATGGAGGTCAGCTAAAGTTACAAATTACCTCTGCTCGTAGTGGAAATGTTTCAATGGAAATACGTTATATGACCTCTGCCGCGAGCTGGCAAGCTTATTATGATTTGAAGGCTGCTTCAGTATCAGCACCACTGAGAGTGTATTATAAGGCGGGCGTCTCGCAAAGCTCTGGAGTGGATTGGCGGAATGCGAAGTTGATTCTATCAACTGGTAATCCTGCTGTGGGAGGGACTGCGCCAGTTCTATCACCTTCATATGCTGTAATCCGTAATCTGGATGAAGCAATTTTTGCAAATTTAAGTGTGCAAAATAGAACGCAGAATAGGATACAGTCTATGAGCGCAAAGTCTATACGGGCGGAGGTTACTGCGGATGCTAAATATGTAGAAGAGGTTGCAGCTCCAGCCATTAATATGGTCGAGAATCAACTGAGCACGACCTTCGATATAGAGGTTCCTTATACCATTTTGTCAAACGGACAGCCTCATAGTGTTGCACTGAAAGAGTTTTCACAGCCGGCTGTCTATAAGTATTATGCAGTTCCAAAATTGGATAGGGATGCTTTCTTAATGGCTGAGATTACGGATTTCCAAAAGTTAAACCTTATACCGGGGGAGGCGAATGTATCTTTCGAAAATATGTTTGTGGGTAAGTCCTACATCAACCCGAATGTAACTGTGGATACATTAAATCTTAGCCTTGGTCGGGATAAAGGAATATCCATAAAGAGAGAGCGGATCATGGACCAAAAGAGTACGCAGGTTTCGGGTAGCTGGAAAAGACAGGTGTTTACCTATGAGATCAAAGTGAGGAACAATAAGGCTAGTGAGGTTGATATCCTGTTGAAGGATCAATTTCCTATTTCTACGGACAAATCTATTGAGGTAGAGCTTTTGGAAGCGAAGTCTGGACAGGTTAATACAGAAACAGGAATTGTAACCTGGATGCTTCGCGTGAAGCCAAATGAAACGCAGACGTATAGAATCAGCTACTTAGTGAAATCGCCAAAGGATAAGACCTTAGATTTCAATTAAACTTATCGTCTAACAAAAAAGGCATCGATTATTTCGATGCCTTTTTTCTGAAAGCTTTGTTTAGTTGAATATAGACCATGTAGACCAAGGTACTCTAGATAGTATTAGTATCAATCCGATTGTATACATAATAAAGACAGTTCTGTTTGCTGCATAACTTTCTTTTGCTTTTTTTGCTTTTGAGTATCCAATTGTGATCAATACGATAGCGATAAGCATCGTCAATGGATGCTCAATTACTTTAAAGCGTAATTCAGGACTTTTCATCACGCCTGCAGAGAACATAGTATGATATTTAAGCGTGAAGAAGTAAACTAGACCAATCAACAACTGAAGGTGTGCACTGATAAAGCCGATTAATGCTACTTTACGGTTGTAAGGTTTTGCTTTGAAATAATTTGCTGCCGTGATTACAATCGAAATAACTAAAGCAATCAATAAGATGATAGCTAATGTAGAGTGTAGGTGTTTCATTCCTGTTAACATGATTTATAATTTAATTTCTCTCTTTTGTTTTTCTCTTCTTTAATAATGATTCCGTCAAAAGTACTACTTTGTTAATCGTTTCTCTCCTAATTCACGAAATTCTGACATAATTTTGAACTGTGGGAATGTTTTTTCCATACTTAATGTATATCCAATATCAAAAAACAATTTAATGTCTGCTCGTATTCCTTCAAAATCCCAGTTGTCATCCAATTCATCAGATGGTGCATGGTAGCGGTTCGATAGCGCTGCTCTTCGTTTATTGATTTGTATCGTATCGGTCGATACCAACTCAGTACCGCTCCCCATAAAGAGACCGGGAATACCTTTTTTTACAAAATTGAAATGGTCTGATCTATAAAAGCCACCTGATGTTGGATTTTTCTCACCGTGCACCGTCCGTCCAAATTTATTAGCGGATTGTATGACATAGTCATCGATTTCCGTTTGTCCAAATCCTACAATAGAGACATCTTTCGTCTTTCCCAAAGGACTGAAGGCGTCCATATTTAGGTTTGCCACAGTTTTGTTGATGGGATAAATTGGATTGTTGCTATAATGTGCCGACCCTAGTAAGCCTTGCTCCTCAGCAGTCACAGCCATAAAGATGATCGTTCGCTCCGGTTTTACCTTTGCCGACTGAAAGGCCCTTGCTATTTCAAATAATGCAGAGACCCCTGCAGCATTGTCAATCGCTCCATTGTAAATGGAATCTCCGTTTACAGCTTCTCCTATTCCTAGGTGGTCCCAGTGGGCTGTATAGATGATGGTTTCGTCGGCTCTTTTGGTACCCTCTATTTTTGCGATGACGTTGTTAGATTTTGCATATTTTAATGTATTCTTTAACTGTACGGATGTTGAAATAGCCAGGGGGATAGCTTTAAACCCAGGTTTTTTAGCAGATTCGATTGCCTCGATGCTTATTCCTGCCAGTTTGAATAACTGCTGCGCAGTTTTTGCCGATATCCATCCTTCATATTGTGGTTTTGGATCCGCTGTGTTTTTGTCATCGAGGTCCATTTGAGGACCACTCCATCCCGAGCGGACGACATCCCAACCGTAACTAGCAGCTTTGGTGTCGTGGATGATTAGTACACCTGCGGCACCTTGTCGACCAGCTTCTTCAAACTTATAGGTCCATCGTCCATAGTAGGTCATGGTATCTGCTTTGAATAACTGTTTGTCATAGTGTCCCGGATCGGAAGCCAAGACAACAACCGTTTTCCCTTTTACATCAAGGTCGGCGTAGTCATTCCAATTGTATTCAGGTGCTACAATTCCAAAACCTGCAAATACCAAATCCGTAGATGCGATATCGGTATGGTCTTCTAATCGCCTCGTACCGATGACATAATCATCCAGGTACTGAGCAGATAGAGAGCCGTTTTTTCCTTTAAATGTAAGTGTAGATGTAATAGGTTTGGACGATATCTCGACCATGGGTACCTCTTGGAAAAAAGAGTCGCCATTTCCGGGCTGTAATCCTAGTGCTATAAATTGATTTTTGATGTAATCGACCGTAAGACTGTCTCCTTTGGTAAATGGCATTCTTCCTTCAAATTTATCTGAGGCTAGGTTAGCTACATTGTTTGCATAGCTTTCCATGTTGATAGCAGCAATAGCAGCACTATCAATGCCCGATGCGTCGTATGAAGTGCTGTTTGTTTGCGTACATCCAATGCATATAAAGAATGTAGATAAGATGGTGAATAGCTGGTTGTTCATATGTGAATACGCTGTTTAAAGTATATTATTGTGGATTGCAAACTCTAAAATTACAATATTTTTCCCATAATTTGAGCTATTTGATAAGATGCGCTCAGAATAAGACGCTAATCTTCAGAGATGAAGACTTCGGCAATGGGATGAAACAGGTATATCTTATCCGTAGCTATTTCAATACATTTGTAACGCTTTCGGACCTTTTCCATCTTTTTGAATTTCCGTCCATTTTTTAAGGTGAAAATCGAATGGAGAGGAAGTTCTTCCACCACAGTCGCTCCTTCGGTATTTTGGGTGTCATGTTTTTTTAATGCACGGTATAGATTTAGATCTGTACATGATGACGCCGATGGGTTGCTCATATAGGACGAAATCGCGATGAGTAGATCTGTGGGGAATATAGACAGTTTAATAAAAGGCTGTATTAGTGCTGCAAAGTTCTGTTTCCACTCTTTACCATGTGGTTTGACCGTACTTTTATAATCTTGATACGTCTTTAGGTGTGCAAATTCATGAATACTCGTGATTAAGAAAGCGTATGGATTAAGGTCATGATTTACCGTAATCTGATGAGGGCTGCCTCTAAAAGGAGCCCTGTAATCTCCTAGTTTAGTCTTACGACTTCGGGTCACTTTAAAGCGGCATGACGTGTCATTGATCCATTGGGAGATAATGGGAGCGGCAGCCTCAGGCATATATTTACTCAGTTGTTTGCTAAAGTCTGACATGATTGCAAACATATTATTTTCTTTTCAGATTCAGATTATTTCAATTTCAAATTCGTGAATATAAAGCATTTTATCTAAGTTTGATTTAGATATTTAAATACATATGGTTCGGATTCTTTTCACCTTATTTTTTGTTCACTTTTGTTGTTTATCGTGGGGACAGGAGTTGCTAGCGAGAGTTGAAATCTCGGCTCCTCAGGTTCAAAATGCAAACTCACGTACTATAGATTTTTTGAAAAAGGTCGTTTCTGATTATTTAAACAATCGATCCTGGACGGATCATAAAGTCAAACCAGAGGAACGTATAGATTGTAGCTTTAATATTGTGATTTCTTCTTTTGATGGAGTTAGCCAGTATAAAGCGACTGTTCAGGTCAATTCTGCACGGCCAGTATACGGGACGAATTACAATTCTCCAGTTCTGAGTTTTAAAGACAAGTATTTTAATTTCACCTATACCGAGGGGGAGCAACTGGAGTTTAACGAAAACCAAAATATGGGGACGTTATCTTCTTTGTTGGCGTTTTATGCGCAGATTATTATCGGGATGGATATGGATACCTTCAAAAGTATGGGGGGGACGAGTGTATTTGGGCGAGCCCGGAATATCGTGAACTATTCACAGTCCACACAGACCGAAGGGTGGCGTGCTATGGACGCTACAGATAATAGATACTGGTTGGTGAATAATTTGTTGGATAGGAAGTATTTCCCTTATCGAGAATTTTCTTATACCTATCATAGAGAAGGCTTGGATCTGATGGCGGAAAAGGAACTAGAATCGAAAAAAAAGATGGCGGAATTTCTTGTGAAATTGAAAGATGTAGATCGCTCTAATACCGGCAACGTGCTCACCAATGCGTTGTTTACAGCAAAGGCGAATGAATTTGTAGGTTTGTTTTCGAAGATGCCCGGCAATGAAAGTGTTAAGGTCTTCAACTTGTTGGCCGACCTGGACCCGACGAATGTGTCAAAATATGAAAAGTTGAAGAACTAAAATTTGATTGAATTTTATGCTAGTACGATTACTGATAAAAAACTATGCGCTGATCGATAGTTTAGATATTTCTTTTGACAAAGGACTGAATATCATTACGGGCGAGACAGGAGCTGGTAAATCTATATTGATGGGAGCCTTGGGGTTGATTTTGGGAAGTAGGGTAGAAGGGCGTCCTTTTTTTAGCGAAGAGCGAAAATGTGTTATCGAAGGATATTTTAATGTTTCCGCCTATGGCTTAGAATCCTTCTTTGAGGAAGAAGACTTAGACTATGAAGCCGAAACCATTATCCGCAGAGAGATCCTGTTAGATGGCAAGTCCCGCGCATTTGTTAATGATTCGCCCGTCACTTTGGCTACATTGAAGGGGTTAGGTGAAAAATTGATTGACATACATTCCCAGCATGCAACTTTACAGATTAATACCGAAGATTTTCAGTTGTTTGTTTTAGATAGCCTGGCCGAAAATGAAGCGCGATTAGCCACGTTTAGAGAAGAACTGAAGGAGCTACGGAGTTTGGACAAACAGCTCAAGACGGTACGGGAGGAGCTGGACAGTGCGAATGCGGAGGCAGATTATAATCAGTTCTTATTTGACGAATTGGAGCGTGTGAATGTGCAGCTTGATGAAGTCAAGGGATTGGAAGAAGAGCAACAGCAGTTGGAGCATGCTGAAGAAATAAAGCGGGGGCTAAATGCTGCAAGCTATTCCTTGTCTGAGGGAGAGGCTACTGTGATTTCACTTTTGAAGGAGAGTGTAGGACAGGTGCAACATGTAACTCGCTATCTTAGTGGTGTTGAGGCGTTGACAGAACGGATGCAAAGTGCCCTGATTGAACTCAAAGATATTGCCGATGAGTTGGTGACACAGGAGAGCAGCGTCAATCTGGATGAACAACGTCTAGATGAGGTGAATAACCGTTTAAGTGAGATTTACGTTCTACAGAAAAAGCACCGTGTAGATTCTGAAAATGAACTTGTCCAGATCCGTCAACAATTAGAGAGTAAGCTTCAGATGGTTTTAAACCAAGATCAGCTTGTAGAAGAACTCGCGCATAAGCAGAAAGAGCAGATGCAAAAGGTACTCCAGTTAGGGCGCGATATACATGAGAAGCGGGAAGCAATTATTCCGAAGGTGGAGACGGAGGTGCAGCAAACACTGAGTGCTGTAGGAATGCCTAATGCGCAACTGAAGATCGATTTGCAACTTTTGGATGCTGATCGGATGAGTGTGAAGGGACTGGATGTCGTGCAATTCCTTTTTTCTGCAAATAAGGGACAGGCGATGCAGGCGATTCATAAAGTGGCGTCTGGAGGAGAGTTGTCGCGGGTGATGTTGGCGATTAAATCTTTGGTGGCAAAATCATCCGCCTTACCGACGATTATATTTGATGAGATAGATACAGGGATATCCGGTGAGGTTGCTTTGCGTGTAGGAGAGGTAATGGATAGCTTGGCAGATCATATGCAAGTATTAGCGATTTCGCATTTACCGCAAATCGCTTCGAAAGGGAAGGCACACTTTAAAGTTTATAAAGAGGATCGTGGAGATAAGACCCAATCTAATATACAGTTGTTGAATAAAGATGAGCGTGTTATGGAAATCGCACAAATGCTGAGCGGAACCAACCCTGGCGAGGCAGCATTACAGCACGCAAGAGAGTTATTAAAGTCTTGAGCATCTGCTTAGTACAATTTTTACACTTTTTTTTTGAGTTATAAGCTCACCTGTAATTGCCATAGGAACACCAAGTGTCTTGTGGTGGATAGTGTATTTTCGATAACCTGAGTAGAAAGAACGATAGTGATTCTACCTCGTACGCTAGCGTTAGGAAAATATACGCTAGTGCGTAGAGATGGTATGCTTGTACACAGATTATGCAAGTTAGTTAGCAGAGGAGATGCGCTAGCGCGCGGATGCAAATCGCTAGCGCGAAGAGGCTTTTAGCACACGTGCTGCATAGCCGGGCTAGCGTCTGGACAATACAGGCTAGCGTTTGCGCATGAGGAGCTAGCCTCCCGATGTTAATAGTGAGCGATTAGAGGCTATGTACTAGGAGCTAGGCCTTATACGTAAGCGCTTGATCTCTGTACGTTTGCTCGTCAACTCGAGTAACTAGCGCCAAGACTCTGGACGCTATCGTGTCGGCTCTGCGCGCTAGCGCGCAGAGTCTGCGATGTAGCTCGACGAAATCCAGTTTTAGACGGTTTTTGAAGCCTGAAATATGGGTTTAAGCCTGTTTTAGGGCTGTTTTTTTGCTTTTTTGAAGAAAATAAAGACGTGAAAAGGTTTGGAAAACGGCAAAATTGTTTTTGCTTACCCTATATATTTGTCCGAAAAACAAACCTTTTGTATCGTATTTTTACGTATTGTTTTATCAAATTTTAGAGGAAGGAAGTGCATTTAAAAGAGATCGGGAACTTGGCGTGATCTATGCTTGAAAAAAGATACCCCCAAGAAAGTGTATAACTTTTTGGGGGCAGTGTAAAATGATAGTCTCTTTAAAGTTGCGTCTAATTACCTCCGTCATCAGCATCTGTAAGTGTAATTTTTGCTGTAATATTCTTGTCTAGGGCGTTTGTAGTTTCTCCAGCTCTGTCTTCCGCAAAAATTGTTATTAAACCAACTTTATAATCAAAAGAATAATGAATACCTTTAATAGTAGCAGGGATTGCATTGTAGTATCCCTTGGAATCAGCGAATTCTAATTGAACTTGTACAGTTCCAACATTATAATATCGCTGGTCAAGTTCGCGGAACTCTAATTCTTTGTAATAGACATTGGAATTGCCATCTCGAAGCCAGTCCCCTCCCTTGATAGTCGGTGTGTAAGTAACCCCTGGTAAATAATTTGTAATGTACTCCTTTGTACAAGAATTAAGCGTAATGAGGGATGCTCCTGCTATAGCAAATGCAAGTAATAATCGTTTCATATTTTCAAATTAGTTTCAATGTTAAACAATCGATTTCTTTTTTCTATCTATAAAGATAAGACACTACAAGTCTTTAATCGTTTAATCTAAGCAAAAATATTGCCATAAAAGAATAAGGCCCTAGATTTGTCCTATGAATAGGTCATTCTAGAGCCTTATATCGTATAATTGATTATTCTGCGATAAGCTTTATTTTCCGTTCTATAGAGACATTATCGCCAGTTAATGCATTACCGTCTTTATCAATTAGTGTGAGTTTTATAACGTTGTCGCCCAAGGGAAGATTGAGTACTTCATAAGGGGCCCATTGGTCGAGCATGAATTCCTGCCCGTTAATGTCTGCTTTGATTTTATTTCCGTCTGCAGCCAATGTTGTGTTTTCAACAAAGAAATCTAATAGTATGTTTTTGGTGTCAGCTCCTTTGTACTCGCCTTTTGGTCTGCTGTAGAATAGAGAGGGTGTTGTTACTTTTGGTAATTCTTCAATCTGACCGTTGGCATTTACTCTGAATTTTAGCAATCTCGACGCATCAGCTGTTTTGATCGATTCATGAAATGACCTAGATAGAAAGGACATTAAGTAATGTTCGGAGTTGAGTGCCACGGTAACGCTATGTTCGGGTTTATATAGTGCAGCATAAGGGGTGTTATCTAGGATAAAATGTATGTGCTGGCCCTCATGGGAGTTCGCCATATTATGGGTATGGGCAGTCTGTTCAGTCAGATTGAAGTTGTGTACGTTGTATTTTACGGTGACTTTTGCAGAGTCATTGCCAACTTTTTCTCCTGTTATACTTGCTATGCTCAAAGTAGCTTCTGGGAAATCCTTTGCATGAGCGATAGGGTTCACCGTTATAGCGCCGACTGTATCTTTCAACAGTGTGCTATCTTTGACTTCACCGTCGGTATTTTTTGTGGGACCATTACAGGCACTAAGAGAAGCTAGTAATGTCAGTGCTGTAATGCTACATATCCAATTTTTCATAATATTAACGTTTATGTGTGAATTTAATGTAACGTATACAACAGCTGGATTGCCGTATTTGTTTTTGAGGAAAAAAAAACGTCACCTCGACCTTGCCGAGAGGTCTATTGACTGTATAGGATTAGTATATAGTTTTTAGATTCCTCCGCTATGGTCGGAATGACGCTATGTGGGCTATTTTGAGCTAACTCTTTTATCTATGCTTCAAAAGCAATAAGTAAAGATTCTTTGATAGCAGTGAGAGCTGTCGCTAGGTCGGCTTCTGTATGAGCTGCCGATATAAATCCTACTTCATAACCCGATGGGCCAAAATATATTCCTCTATTGAGCAACTCACGGTGCATTTTTTTATAATACAACATAGAATTCGGATCAATCTGATCAGCACGCTGTATGCGTTCTGAAGTTGCAAAGGCAAACCAAAAGATCGATCCTACTGTAAATATTTTTACATCAAGTTGTTTTTCGTTAATGAACGATTGAATTTCATTAACGAAAGCCTGTGTTGTCTGTTCTAATTTTTCATAGAATCCGGGCTGCGACAATATGCGTAAGGCTGCTATCCCTGCTGCCATAGCCACTGGATTGCCCGATAATGTGCCCGCCTGATAAACATTCCCATCAGGTGATATATTTGACATGATTTCGGACGATGCTCCATAAGCACCCACAGGCATACCACCACCTATAATCTTACCGTAGGTAAGTATATCGGGTTGTATATCGTAATATTTTGCAGCGCCTTCAAAACCTAAGCGAAAGCCGGTTATAACCTCGTCAAAAATTAATAAAGCACCATTGTCTTTCGTTATTTTTCGTAAGAATTGGATATACTCTTTATCTTGGATAAGTAGCCCATTGTTGGCAGGGATACCCTCGATTATTACTGTTGCAATCTGGTCTTTGAAATCAGAGAAAACTTTCTCCAATGCTTCTTTATCATTTAGAGCAATTACGATTGTTTCGTCGGCAAATGATTTGGGTACTCCAGCAGAAGAAGTTTCTCCAAAGGTGACCAAGCCTGATCCCGCTTTTACAAGAAGTGAATCGGAGTGACCGTGGTAACAGCCTTCGAATTTGACGATTTTACTTCTATTGGTATAGCCACGCGCTAGCCTAATTGCAGACATAACTGCTTCGGTACCTGAACTAACAAAGCGTATCTTCTCTATATATTTATTGTGTGTTAATATCAGGTCGGCAAGTTCGTTTTCGAGGCGGGTAGGAGCTCCAAAGCTCAATCCCTTACCCAATTGGGCTTGTACCGCTTCACGGATTTCTGGATTATTATGTCCTAGGATCAATGGGCCCCAAGAGCAACAGAAGTCGATGAACTCGTTGTTGTCCGCATCCCAGAGACGCGAACCATCTCCGCGTTCAATAAATAATGGACTGCCGTATACGGATTTAAACGCACGTACAGGAGAGTTGACCCCCCCTGGAAAATAATTTTTAGCCTTTTCAAAAAGTTGAGCCGATTTCTCTCTTGATATATCTTTTGTCGCCATAACGTTAATAAGAGTTTTATTTTTCAGATCTATTTTACCCAGCCCTTTTCTATGACCTCTTTTGCATGATAGGTCAATATCGAGGTTGCCCCAGCACGGCGGAAACTTAATAGTGTTTCCATAATCACAGCTTCTGAAAGCCATCCATTTGCTATTGCAGCTTTAAGCATAGCATATTCTCCTGATACATTGTAGGCTGCTATCGGTAGGTCAAAATTGTCATGCAATAGCTTGATGATATCTAAGTAAGGAAGACCTGGTTTTACCATAAGGAAATCTGCCCCTTCTTCCATATCCAGTTGTGCTTCGATCAGTGCTTCTCTGCTATTTGCAGGATTCATCTGATAGGTTTTTTTATCTCCATTTTTTGGAGCCGATCCTAAGGCATCACGGAATGGACCATAGTATGCTGAAGCATACTTTGCCGTATAGGACATCAGGGATACATCGGTATATCCGTTTGAATCCAGGATTTCTCTGATATAGCCAATTCGTCCATCCATCATATCGGAAGGAGCGATGATATCAGCTCCAGATTGAGCATGGGCTAGTGCCATTTTACCTAAAACCTCCAGTGTCTCATCGTTTAAGATTTCGCCATCTTTTACGATACCATCATGACCATCGGAGCTATAAGGGTCCATAGCGACATCGGTCACAACACATGCCTCAGGGAAGTTCTTTTTTACGGCCTCAATAGCGCGCAAATAAAGCGTACCTTCTCTATAGCTCTCCGTTGCGTATTTATCTTTCAGGGCTTCTTCTACAGCAGGGAATAAGTCAAATGCGTTCAAACCGATTTTGAGACAGCTTTCTACTTCTCTAAGCAAGTTGTCTATAGAGTAGCGATAGATACCTGGCATGGATTTTACCTCTACTTTTTGGTTCTCCCCATCTACAATAAATAGAGGGAAGATTAGATTAGCTGCTGATACGTGTGTTTCCTGTATCATATTACGAATGACAGGAGACTTTCTGTTTCTTCTAGGGCGTTTTAACATTTCTTAGTCTTTTAGTACAAAGTTCGATTTACATATCCAGTCCAAATATGGCTTCGGCAAGTCCCATTTCATCGGGTGAGAAGGGTAGGGTATAAGAAAGTCCCATTTCTTCTATGGCCTGTGCTGTGGAGTAACCGATACATATTATCTTTTGACCTGGGTCTGCAAGGTTTTCTTTGAAGTAGGCTTGTACATTGCTTGGGCTAGTGAAAACTAATACCTCAGCATTGGATTTGTCAACCTCTTCTTCGAGTACCGTTTCGTAAATCGGCATATCTATAATATGCGTATTTGGGGTCAAAGCTTTTTGTATACTTTGTAATGAGTCTTTGGCTCTAGGTATGAGGACGGTTTGCCCGTCGACCAATTCGGCAAAAGCTTGTGCGATAGCTTCTGTACTGATACCAAGATCATCTCCAGAAAAGTCTGCTACCCGACCGAATTTTCTTAGGGTAGATTCCGAACCTCTTCCTAATACCGCAATTTTAGTCTTTTTCAGAATGAGTGGGTCAAGGGCGAAGAAATGCTCGATGGCATTTTTACTGTTGAAAAAGATCCAATCGGCTCTTTTCAATATAAAAGAGTCGAGGACATTGATCGTTGGGTATATTTTTATCAATGAGCGTGCGTCGATCTGTATGTTATGCTTTTTTAAGTAGCGGCCCAAATACGAGTTTTCATCTAGATCTCTTGTAATAAACAATGAGGAAGGAAGTTTTCTGGATTTGTCATACTTGTTGAATATGGCTTCAGCCATTCCTTCTGTTGTGTCGGCCTGTAGGTATAGGCGATCTGGAAAATCCTCGTTGTCTTCTGCAATAGAAGTCCAAGATTCAAATTTGCCATCACGTTCGCGGCAGTAACAACCTAGCGGAGCGTGACAACCTGCGTCAAACATGTTGAGTACCTTTCTTTCTACAGCAATCGTCTGTGCGACTTTGGCGTCATTGATTTTTTGTAGTGTATTAAAGAGCTCCTGGTCAGATTCTCTGATTTGGATAGCCAATACTCCCTGAGCAGGGGCTGGTATTATTTCTACTGGTGCGATTTCTTCAATATGGAAATCCGAAAGCTCCATATTGATACGGTTTACACCTGCTTTTGCTAAGACAATAGCGTCGTATTTTTCGTCCCGTAGTTTTTGAATCCGCGTTTGAAGATTACCACGAAGGTCATCAAATTCTAAGTCTGGACGAAGAGATAGCAATTGTGCTTTGCGTCTGTTTGAAGAGGTACCAACCGTAGCCGCATGTTTTATGGATAGACGTTTTGTAATATCAACACAGTCTTTATGGATGATGATTACTTCGGCAGGGTTTTCCCTTTCTGAAACCGCTGCAATGATTAGACCAGGAGGATTTACAGTAGGCAAGTCTTTGTGGGAGTGTACAGCTAGGTCAATCTGAGAAGATAATAGCTCTTCTTCGAGTTCTTTGGTGAAGAAGCCTTTTCCCTCTAGTTTATCTAGTCTAAGGTGTTGTATAATATCGCCTTGAGTCTTGATGATTTTTAATTCGGCCTCTATGCCAATTTCCGCTAATCTGTCTTTTACAAAGTTAGCCTGCCACAGTGCAAGCTCACTGCCTCGAGTTCCAATAATTAGTTTTCTATTCAACATGGATTGTTTATGTTACGAAAAATACCATGGCAAATTTAGCCAAATACCCTAATAATCTGATCATATAATGTCAGAATAAAGTATCTTTTAGGAAGATTATCGTAAATTAATTGTTTTCGAATTCGGTGTTCTTAACCAAGATCTCTTTTGCCATTACCATTGGAACTTTTATGTATTTTTTTTCCATGTAGTTAATGACCTTTTCTAGTACTTCACGCGCCTGCGGATCAAGTTTACTAACATCTTGGGCAAAAATCTCATTCAACGCAATTTCCCGAATTTCTTTTATTTTGTCAGGTACCTGACGCATTGCCACTTCAACGCGACGCTGTTTAATAAGTGGAAGAAATTCTTTGATGTTTTCGTCGATTATTTTTTCGGCAGCTGTCAGTTCTCCATAGCGTTCTTGGAGGTTTTTCTCTGCGATAGCTTGTAAGCCGCTTACTTCAATATAGTGAATTGCATTGTCGGGGATGACTTCCGCGTTCACGTCGTTTGGTATTGCTAAATCGACGACGATCTTTTTATCGGTATCTCCCTGTAATAAGTTTTGATATAGATTGTTGTCGATAATAGATTCAGATGCACCGGTACAGGTGATCATAATATCAAAACCTCCTTTGTAGTCTGCCAGCTGGCTTAGTGGATAAGCTTCACAGTTTAGCTCTTTGGCAAGTGATTTTGCATTTTCAATTGTTCTGTTAAAAACGACAAAATTTGAAAGTTTATGCTTTTTTAAATATTTCGCTAGGTTCTGGTTCGTCTCTCCCGAGCCAATCACTAGTATTCTAGGATTTCCTAATAATTTTACTTCTTTCAGCTTGCGGTATGCCAGCGATACGACAGAAATCGGATTCCGAGAAATATTGGTATGGGTGTAGACTTCTTTAGCTGTTTTTACAAGGCGATCCATCATGAGGCGAAGAAAGTCTCCTGTAAATCCTGCCTCTTTGCACTTTTCGTAGGCTCTTCTAACCTGAGCTAAAATTTCTTTTTCACCTACGACTAGGCTTTCTAAGGAACAAGACATTCTGAAAAGGTGATTTAATGCCTCTAGTCCAGAATAACGGTTTACTTGTCCTAGATAGCATTGAAGCCTTTCTGATGGCACGCAGAAGTTCATCTTATCCATGAAGTGTGCGATAAAATCATCAGTCAGTTCATGGGCTCCGTAGAAAACAAATTCCACACGGTTACATGTTGCAATATAGAATATCTCAGGGATGTCTAAGTTGTTTTTTAGATTGATTAATCTGGAATCTAACTCTTCGTTACAAATCACCAAATTGCCCAAATCTTTTAGGTCAACATGTTTGTGGGTAAATGCTATAACTTTTAAATTCTTCAACGCCTTGGTAATCTAGCCTCTATTATATTGATGCAAATGTAGACTAAAACCTCGGGTGTTATGTCAAAAATCTGTCAAACGAGCTAATTTAGAAGGGTTATAAATAATGTTAATTTTTTGTTAAATCGCTTTTTTACAGGGATTTGTTTGGGTTTGTGCTTCAGGTATTCCGTAGCCCCTGGCTTCTTTGGGTTTTAGTCTGAGAGCATGTGACATATACCAATTTTACACAAATAAAGTTAATTCAGAGATTGTTTACTCTTTTAAAGTATTGTAGCTGGAGGAGTAAATGTTGATTTAAATTGCAGTTGAGTGCATGTTTCGCGAAAGAGAATATGGTGCCTGCAAGGTGAAAAAATATTATTAATTGCGTTTAAAGTCTTTTGACATTCAAAAATTGAAATCTACCTTTACGTTATGTATGTGCTTAATAAAATATACGCATTGCTAGGGATAGTTATTGCGGCGTTTTCAACAGTGTTTTGTCCTTTTCTTAAGGTACCATTGGTCGGAAACTGGAACTTGTATCAGACCGATCTCATTCTTTTCGGAGGAACAATAGGACTCCTAGGAGTACTGGTTCTTTTTTTTGCACTTAGAAAGGTGAGTTGGTTCCGGTGGACATCTTACCTGCTCTTGGTTTGGTGTGTGGTCGCTTTTTTGGGCGTCTATTTTAAGATAAACAATTATTTTGGGATGAAATTTGTTGATGGTATCCTAGCTAAGACATTGCATTTGAAATGGGGGTGGTTTGTTTTATTTATAGGGGTGTTCATCTCAGTGCTGAGTGTTAAAAAGGTCAAAGAGATTAATTGATTTAGAATGTAAATATATGAGAGCTAAGCAGATAAATAATACGCCCATTAATCAGATTATGCTGATTCTGATTATTCTTTTGATCTGCATTTTGATTTTTAAGAATCTGCTGTATTATCTGCCAGGTTTCTTGGGAGCAATTACGCTGTATATCTTATTCCGAAGTTCCTATTTTTCACTTACTGAAGGACGCAAGTGGAATAAGTCCACTACCAGTGTCATGTATATTTTTATCTCTATAGTCTTTATCGTGTTGCCAATATGGGCTATTGTAGATTATTTAGCACCTCAGTTGTCTACATTTTTGACGAATACGGATCGATTAGTTGATCAGTTTAACTTGGTCAAGGAGTATATGAAAGATAAACCGCTGCTTAAGGATATCGATATGTCTGATGAGGCTTTATTGGCTTTTGTGCAGCGACTCACCAGATATATACCCAATATTGTAAACTCTGTTGTCGAAGTGGTTATTAATGTGGTCGTAACCCTGTTTGTCCTTTACTTCATGCAGGTACATGGAAAAGCAATGGAGCGTGCTATAGAAAGAGCGATACCTTTTTCTATTCGTAGTAAGAATGAGATTTGGAATGAGGTAAATCTGATGGTACGGTCGAATGCGTTAGGTATTCCAATTTTAGGTATCTGTCAAGGTCTGGTCGCTATGTTGGGATATTGGATTTTCGGGGTGGAGAACTTTGTGCTTTTGGGAGTGCTTACAGGGGTTGCCTCAATTGTTCCGGTCTTAGGCACAATGACTATTTATGTCCCAGTTACCGTTATGGTCTTAGCATCTGGAGAGACAGCTAGCGGTATTGGTTTGGGGATCTATTGCTTTTTCTTGGTGGGGGGCATCGACAATATATTGCGATTTACGATATTGAAAACCTTAGGAAATGTACCACCAATGATAACCGTATTTGGAGTACTGTTAGGATTAAATATGTTTGGTATGCTTGGACTTATCTTTGGCCCACTTATCCTCTCCTCAGTAGGGGTTTTAATTAAGGTCTATAGTAATGAATTTGGACGGCAATCGACCGATGTGTTTGCACCAGAGAAAGAAGAGTAGTAAATAGATGTAAAAGTGACCACTTACTTTTTTTTAAAATATATTTTCAGTTATTATAAATATCTGCTTATGTTTGTAACACAAAGGGAGATGAAAAGAAATACTTTGTGAGTCTTTACTCACAATTGTAACCAACAAAAAGTAAACAACTGAATATTGATAGACGGCAAAGTCTTAAAACTTGAAAGAAATTTTTCTATCCAATTATAAACTAATTTTGATGAAGACTTGTCCACTTGCCCGCGACAAGTCTTTTTTTTTCGAAAATGTAGATTTAAAAGGTGATCAAGAACTTTTACCACTGCCATTGATTCAATAGCAGGGATGAAAGTTTTATTTCAGGTGTTCGTGAATACAAAGCATTTTGTCTAATTTTGTAAGAGATGAGGTGTTGACATTTGTTGATGCCTGGTATTATTATTTTAAATATTCATATAGCATGGGAACGGAAAGTAAGAGACAACAAAGATTCGCGGGAGTAATCCAACAGGATTTGGCCGAACTGTTTTTACGGGATGGCAAAAATTGGGCTCCTGGGGCTTTTATAACAGTAACAAAAGTTCGTGTTACTCCAGATCTTGCGATAGCTCGTGTATACCTTAGTTTTTTGAATACCAATACAGCCAAAGCTGATATTGCAAGCATTAAGGCTAAGGTTAGTGAAATCAGGTATAAACTAGGAGCACGAATTAAGAACCAGGCTCGAATCGTACCTGATTTGGAGTTTTTTCTGGACGATACGAACGAGTATGTGGAGCATATGGATCGCCTTTTTGACGAAATCAGTAAAGAACCGAGACAGCCAGATTAGTAGTGCTAAGTCTATTTTCCCATGGTGTTTCAATTAGATGAAGATTTAATTTTGTTCCCGGATGTACAGTTGGCGGAGGAAGATGGGCTCCTAGCAGTGGGTGGAGATCTTCGTACCGAACGGTTACTCGAGGCCTATAAGAAGGGAATATTTCCATGGTACAGCGATGATACACCTATTCTGTGGTATGCTCCTCACGAACGTTTTATTCTTTACCCTCAGCAGGTGAAGGTGAGCAAGTCGATGGCTAAGGTGCTTGCAAAAAATATATTTGAGCTATCCTTTAATACCTGTTTTGAAGATGTCATGCAGCAGTGTTCTACGGTAGCACGTAGAGGGCAGGATGGGACGTGGATTGTAGACGACATGTTGACTGCTTATGCCCGGTTACATCAAGAAGGTTATGCACACAGTATCGAAGTGCGTCAAGGCGGGAATCTTGTAGGCGGATTGTATGGTGTTTTGATAGGTAAGGTATTCTGTGGAGAGAGTATGTTCTCTAAGGTTCCTGATGCCTCAAAGGCAGCCTTAATTTACCTATGTCAAAACTTTGATCTGCAGTTGATTGATTGTCAGATTTATTCTTCGCATTTAGCATCAATGGGGGCGACTATAGTAGATGCATCTTTTTTTTATAGCAAACTACAACAACAAGAAGTTGAAATCAATGGATTACAAAAGTTATTTCGATATTCCTAAGGGATTGACTTACCTTAATACGCCAGGAAATGGGCTAATGCCTACAAAGCATCATGAATGGAGACGAGAATGGGAGCTTGCTTTTTTTGACCCTTTAGGTAGTTTAAGGGATCAACAGGTGGCTTTTATAAAGGGGGTAAAGTCGGAGATATCGGGTTTGTTTAATTGTCCGGCAACCAATGTGTATGCAGTTCCGAATTTTTCCTTCGGGTTCAACGTGTTGCTGGAAGGTCTATCTAGGGAGTCTACGTTTTTATTGCTAGAGGATGATTACCCTTCATTAAACTATCCGGTGATCAGTCGAGGTTATCGTTATGATATTATAACGATTGGAGATGGTCGATTAGAAGCCAACATTCGAGATGCACTCAAGCAGCAAAAAGCTGATGTAATTATATTAAGTATCGTACAGTATATAAGTGGACTTAAGATAGATCTTGATTTTATTAAGGAGCTTAAACGCGATTTTCCAGATCTTATTCTGATAGGTGATGCTACGCAGTATTTAGGAACCGAACCATTTGATTTTATCGAATCGGGCTTTGATGCGGTATGCGGTAGCGGTTATAAGTGGATGGTTGCAGGTTTTGGAAATGGTTACGTAATGTTGTCCGACAGATTAAAAGAAGTGCTATACGCAGATGCCCAGAAGCGGGAACGGCCTAAAGAGTTGATGTGGGACCACAAATCAATTCTTGATACGTTTTTTGAGCCTGGGCACCAGGATGTACTTAGTCATGGAACATTGCTTCAATCTGTTCTTTTTTTTAATGAAATAGGTCTATCCAAGGTAAAGCAGCATTTAGATGAAGTTGTGAGCTATGCCTATGAGCGGTTTATTGATCGGAATTGGATTCTACCAATCGTCGAAAGCAGGTCTTTTAGGTCTGGGCTGATCAATTTGCAAGTGCCGCAGGATTGTTATCCCTTGCTGCAAGAGGAGGGAATTAAGTGTTTTCCGAGAGGAAAAGGAATCCGTATAGGGATTCATTTATATAATAATAAAGAAGACATTGACCGTGTCGTCGATGTGTTAAGTAAAGTGTGTTAAAAAGATGAATTTGAAGATAGGTGATTTGGTAAGGTTTGTAGAGGAACCGATTGAGGGACATATTACCTCTATTCAAGCCAACGATGTTATTGGTGTTACGGATGATACAGGTTTTGAAATTCCGGTTTTAAAAACCAAGGTTACTCTGGTTCACGGGAATATGAGGATGCCCGAGGATGAGCTGGAAGAAAGTGTTTCTACTGCAAATCTACCGTTTATAGATAAAGGAATTTTCATAGGCATAGCAGGTGAACAAAAAAACGGTGTAGCTAAGTTTTACATTATCAATGAAACGTCTTTTGAGCTTTTGGTAAGTGTTTCTGTATTATCTGGAACCAAAGTGACGGGCGTTTTTGGAAATTTGATTCCAACGCACGATTATGCACAGTTCTATATGGCTAATTTTGCTACTGTGGGTAAATGGCCTACGTTTCATATACAGATAATCCAACATAGTAAGACACTGCAGCCACGGCAACAACCGTTGAATAAAGAGTTCCGTGTGAAACCACTGGATCTGATAAACTCTAAGGAACGTGTGGAGATGTTGAATGATAAAGTGTGGTTGTATGAATTGGATAAAGAAGAGGAGGATATTGGGTTAGATAAATTGAAATCCCATTTTATATCACACCGGCCGAATAAGTGATAAATGGCTATGCCATAAAAAAACCTGCTTTAAATTATAAAGCAGGTTTTTTATATTTTTCAGCGTAAATACGCTGATTATTCTCCTAATTGAATGCGTTTGAACGCAGTAACAGTCAATCCTTTAGAAACTGAATCTAAGAATTGAGCGATGTTTTTAGAAGAATCTTTTACGAACTCTTGGTTCAATAAAGTGTTCTCTTTGTAGAATTTATTCAATTTACCAGCAGCGATTTTTTCTACCAT
>JBEBQJ010000075.1:0-22005 GCA_040395455.1 Sphingobacterium yanglingense
TTCTGCTTTTCCCAGGAGAAGTCAGGATTTGGCACACGCATCGTCCATCCATAATTATTCACGACCTCTTCCCATAGGTACGGATCTACATTCTCGTTACCGATCAGTCCGTACGATCCTCTCAGTTTCAGGTTGGACAGCACCTTAGCATCCTTCAGCCCTTGCGTAAAGTTCTCATTGTGGATATTCCATGCCACCGCTGCAGATGGGAAGAATCCCCACTTGTGCCCCGGTGCAAACTTGCTACTTCCATCTGCGCGTCCAGTAGCCTCTAGGATATAACGATTATCGAATGCATAATTCAGCTTTCCAAAAAACGAAGCCTTGGATATCTGCTTGTAATCCGTATAAGTCAAATCCATCACCTCGGTACCAGCCGTAAAATAGATTTTGTCTTTATCTCCACGCAGCGAGTTCGTATAGTTGAGCAATGCCCTTGCTGTCAGCTGGCTCTCACTCACCCCCTGCGAAGCATCTACCTTATTCGATACAATCTGAATTGGTTTACCCTTTTCGTCGAGGTACCTGAATGATTTGACCTCTTCCTTATTGGCCGATTTGCTTACCATATACGACACATTCCCCTCTATATTCAGCTTATCGGTGATATTATAACGTGGACGCAGGTTGATAACACTCTTGTCGTACATATAATTCTTTATCCCCCCTCTATTGATACGCGCTACCGGGTTCAAATCATTATGTAGTATATAATGCTCTGGGATATCTGTATCATAATACACCTGTTGGGTTGGATTCATCCGCCATGCTATTTGGTAAAGACCATTACCGTTATCATTCTGCAACAGACGGTCATTCTGTAGACGCTGTGCATAAAAATCCGCCAATAGCACGAATTTGTTAGCTATATTCACGTTGGTATTGAAGCGTGCCGTAAATTTTTGTGATCCTTCAATCGCATTCAAGCCAGTCTCACGCAGGTGTCCCATCATCAGGTTAAAGGTACCTACACCACCACCACCAGATACATTAGCGGATTGATTGTGCGCCATAGATGTACGCTGCATCACTTCCTTCATCCAGTCTACCGATTTTATCTCGCCCGACTGTGCCTTTGCAATATCCTCATCCGAGTAAGACAATGCTTGTCCTTGGTATCCACTAGCCTCATTATTGAGGCGCATATACTGCTCTGCATTGACAAATTGGGGCAAATCTATCGCTTTGTTAAATCCAGACCAGGCATTCAAGTTGACCTTAAACTTGCCTGTTGTCCCTCTTTCTGTTTCAATAATAATAACCCCATTAGCTCCTCGCGATCCATACATCGAGGCCGAGGCCGCATCCTTTAATACCGTAAGGCTCTTGATTTGGTTAGGATCTAAATCTGTTATATCCATCTCCATCCCGTCTACAATCACCAAAGGCTCTGCCTTCTGTAAAGTACTGATACCACGGATATTGATACTACCAAAAGTACTTCCTGGCAGCGAGTTACCCTGCATCATCGTTACCCCAGGTATCGTACCACTAAAAGCCTGCTGCATTTTCATGATGGGTCTAGACTTGGTCTGTTCCATATCCAACTGCCCTACCGAAGAGGCTACGTGCTGTCTGTCCACTTTATTATAGCCCATGACTACAACCTCATCCAATCCCACTTGAGCTTCCTCCAGTATCACAGTAATCTTGGCCGAAGACTCTTTAATCGCTATCTCCTGAGTTTCATAACCTACAGCCGAAATAATCAGGATAACCGATTCCGATTTTGTCTTCAGGTCGAAATTCCCCCCGGCATCGGTCTCTGTACCGACATTGGCTCCCTTTATTATAATAGAAGCATTTGCTACGGGTCGATTCAGGTTATCCCTGACCTTCCCTCCAAGAGTAAGCCCTGTCTGTGCCATAGCTAGTGTCATAGAACACCATGCCATCAAAAAAAGTAAAGTTGCTTTCATTTGTTTTACTACTTAGTCGTATTCTTTTTGAATAATTCGGCATAGTTAACAAAACTTTACTAAAATATATAATAAACAAAAACCAATGAGCTTTGGTTTTTTAACAAACTGATTGGTAACAAGCTAACAGACAAGTACAACACAAGCGAAACAACTTCGTGTTAAGAAATTATTAAATATGAAAGGTAACGAAACAAAAGGAAAGAAAGCTCTTTTGGAGCATTAGCCATCCAGTTCCTCAAAAACTGAATTCTGTGATTTATATTCTGGTACAATATCCTTGATCAGCTGCACCAGATCCATCTTGTGTTTTTCCGGATCCGCCACCTTCACCAGATCACATAGTTCTTCTATTTTTGCTTTCTTAAGATGCAGGTCATTGGGGTTGACCTTGGCAATCATAATCTTTTCATGGTGTGTCTTTTCTGTATTTTCATCAGTGGCCAGCAATTCTTCGAATGTCTTTTCTCCCGGACGCAATCCTACTATTTCTATCCCAATGTCTTCTGGGTAGCTATACCCTTTGAGCTGTATCATCTGTATTGCCAAGTCCATTATTTTGACGGGCTCGCCCATATCAAATACAAAGACCTCGCCTCCCTTGCCCATTACACCAGCCTCCTGCACCAATTGGCAAGCTTCGGGAATAGTCATAAAATAACGCGTAATATCGGGATGTGTAATAGTCAACGGCCCGCCTTTTAGCATTTGCTTCTCAAATAGCGGAATCACAGAACCATTGGACCCCAAGACATTACCAAAGCGAGTTACGATATAGTTTGTCTTTGATCCACTATTGATACAGGATACGATAATCTCCGCCACACGTTTTGTAGCTCCCATCACATTTGTCGGGTTTACGGCCTTGTCCGTCGAGACCAGCACAAACTTTTCTACCCCATAGCGATCAGCTAGACGAGCGACATTACAGGATCCCCAGACATTGGTCATCACCGCTTCATAGGGGTTTTCTTCCATCAGTGGCACATGCTTATAGGCCGCAGCGTGGAATACATAGTTTGGTCGATATTCTTCAAATACCCGCTGCATAAAGGCTTCATTCCGGACATTGCCCACGATAAAGGTAAAACGCCCTCTATTGCTACAGTTCTGTATCTCCTGTTGTATCTCATACAGCGCCGACTCCGCCTGATCCAGCACAATCAGCTTCTTACAGGCCGTACCAGCGATCTGTCTTACCAACTCAGACCCTATAGATCCTGCACCACCAGTGACCAGTACCACCCTATCCCGCATCTCCTGTTGTATACTCGGATTGGCCAAGTCTATAGCCTTTCTGCCCAAGAGATCCTCGATCCGTAGGCTCCGTATCTGTCGGGTAGCCACCTCTCCGGCCAATAATTTTGCCGAATCGGGAATAATCTTAACTACAAGCGGAATGGGCTCGGCCAACTTAAACACCCCTTGCAGGCGCTCGGGGCTATGCCTATCTGTAGCTATAATCAGCTCGTGGGCGTTACCGTGCTGTTGCACAAAGTCTTTATTGAGCTTCGCCACATCCTGCACTTTAAATCCCTGTATGCGCTTGCCTATACGTGCCGGATTATCATCCATAATAGCTACAACGCGGTATTTGTTGCGGGAGGTCGACTGTATAAAATGAAAGGTCGTATTGCCCATATTGCCCGCACCGAACAAAATAACGGGAATACGGTTGTCCTTCCTATTCCATAGCAGCTCGTGGTAGACCGCTCTATAGAGTACCCGTACAAAAGACATGGAAAAACCGGTCACAAAAGCATGAAAAAGTAGCTGTGTGTCCGAAAAAGGAATGATTTTGCTTAGAAACGGTAGGTATTCTATTTTCCAATGGATAAGGTGAGTCACCACTACCGCCAGGATAAAGGCCGTTACAATGGTAATAGCCAACCGCTGTATATCCAGTAGCCCCGTACGCCGTATAACAGCCTTATAGGTCTGAAAACATAAGAAACACAGGAAATAAATCGTCCCTACTATTGCCAACTGCCCCAGCATACGGTCAAATTGCCCCAGCATATCATGTACAGCAATACCGTTGCGCTCTTTAAATATGAGGACAAAACTGAACGCAAATGCACCAGCCATCAATAGCAAATCGATTACGAGAATTATCCAGCGCGGTTTGTCCATCCGCAATCCCTCTCTCCAAATATTTATCATGTATTACACTACCTACTAAGTATCAGCTCTTTCCCATCAACAGCAAAACCCCTGTTGATTTCTTTTGTCGATTAATTTCTTCTACTACCGATTAATTCTATACACCTAGACAAAAAGAATACCAAAAGTATGCTACACCTCCTCTTTTTTATCTAGACGACCTGCAATATATAAAAAACATTCAATCCAATTTGTATTAAATTCCTATCTTTCTGTTAAAAGCAACAAACTTCTGTTTATTCAAAACCTATAGTTGTTTTTTTTGTTTATCAGATAACCTTAAATAGTTTAATTATGCAAAATTCATTTTTCAAAACGGTTCGCAACTCTGTCAAACATTGGTATATCCCTTTGATTATCGGGATTCTGTTGATACTTCTAGGCTTCTATACCCTGACTACCCCTCTCGCATCATTTTTCGCATTGACCCTTATCTTTTCCTGGTCATTTATTGTCTCTGGACTCTTGGAGGTTATCTTTGCGATACAGAACAAAGATGAAATCGATGGCTGGGGTTGGTATCTTACAGGAGGTGTCCTGTATACTATACTCGGCGTCTTGTTGCTGATCAACCCGGCAGCTTCCGCCCTATCGCTGACCTTCATCGTAGGTTTTTATATCCTATTCCGTTCCATACAATTGATGTCGTTCTCGTTTGAACTTAAGAACTATGGAAGCAAAAACTGGGGTTGGATTACGCTATGGGCCGTACTTGGATTGATATTTAGTTTTATCCTGCTTTGGAATCCTGCTTTTGCCGGCCTATCCTTGGTGATATGGACCGGTATGGCCATTATTGCTATTGGATTCTCGGCCTGTATCCTGGCCTTCCAACTAAAAGGAATCAAGAATAAAACAAAAGAAATGTCGGAGGAATGGAAAGCCAAATATCAAAGTTTAAAAGACGAGTTCTATAACAGCCGTAAAGGTTAAGTGTGGGTATTTAAAATAGCAATTATAGAGCTCTCACTTTCTAACCTATTCCCTATTTACAAAAAAATCAGCGGGCCAGGTATAATTGTCCTTTGGCGCATGTGCGATATCATAATCTGCAAATACCAACAGCTCCGACCCTTCTTCCATTGCTTGAAAAGCGGTACCATAGCCGACTGGTACATGCACGACCTGCTTGTCTTCGGCCCTTAGCACCTTTCGTTCTATCGCCAGGTCTGGAGAAGCATTCTCCCAATCATCAATCTTGACAAGATCCAAGATAAAAGCTCCCGATAGCACGTAAAACCAGCGCTGCTCAATACGGTGCGCCCGCCAACCTCGGACCAACTCGGTATCCTTATTCTGTATAATGTAAAATCTTTTGACCTGTGTCATGTCAAATTCATTGACAAAACGGATAGATCCCCGGGGATCAGAGGCCACTCCCCCTTGAATAATAACTATCATTTCAACTTTCTTTGTTATGTAACATTACGGCCATCGGCCTGCGATATACGAAGATACTATTTTAGGGGAAAGCAATCGGCCTTAACGCCCCTCGATTTTAAATCCCCCATTACATCCGCCACCGAGGTATAGAGGGGCCTATCATGAAGGTACAATGGGCTAAAAGACATTAAAAGCGTTTAGCTTAAAAACTCTTATATTGACTTCACTTGACAATATGTCCCCTAGGGATTGTTTTTCTAACCTTTTTCTTTTAATCTATAGGCCCATTTTGACCGGTGAATAATTTCGAGATAACCTCTATCTTATCAGCCTCAAGTCATTTGTATTTATGTAGTTTCTTATACATGGACATTTCATAAATCAACTTTTTTGCTTTAGACGGACTCCTATTAAAGAAAGCGATACAGCGAGCAATACGACAGCTACAATCTGATAGATAATTGAAAGGCTAACTTCGGCATCTTTCAAAGCTCCCCCCATATACACCATCAATCCTCCAACAATAGTACTTAGAAAATTTAAAAAACCGTACGCTGTAGCGATATAACGCTGGTCGACCACCTGCCGCAGTAAAGGCATCAGGTTGGCATCATTAAAACCTCGCGCCAAACCAAAGACCAACATGGCTACAATCGCCAAGCCAAACACTTCAGTCGAAGCCATTACGAATAGAAAAGGGGCTCCTATACAAAATCCGATAATCATAACATTTACCCTTCCTTTGGGGTTCCGTTGTACCCATCGATCAGCAATAATCCCTCCGAGAATCACACCTAGAAAAGACCCCACCTGCATATATCCCGTAGCAGATATTCCGGCAGTACCGAGATCCAGATGAAACTGATCCTTGAGGAAGGTTGGCAACCAAGCGTTCACGAGCCAATTTGCCATTCCTAACACGGCAAAAAACATTAAAATAATATAAAAAGACGGTAATCTGAACAGCGAAGCAAGCACTTCTTTTATCGAGTATCGCTGTACATTGCCAACTATCCCCTCTTCAACATTGTCTTCCTTCGATTTATCACGGACAAGATATAGGAGTACTATCGCGTACACTATTCCAAAAGCACCAAATACATGAAAACCGTATCTCCAGCCCCAATATTCTGCAATAAAGCCACCTAATCCGCCCAAAGCTAGCCCGGTATACAGGCCACACATGTGCAAACCTGTAGCTAATGACCTGGTCTTGCCCGAATGATAATCGGTAATCAATGCCAACGCTGCCGGAATATAGCAGGCTTCGCTGATGCCCATGAAAAAGCGTGTAGCCAACATCTCGGGAAAAGAAGTCGCATACCCGGTCCATAAAGTTACAATCGACCAGATGGCCACGGACAATACAATAACTTTTTTGCGCGAATACTTGTCTGCAAGATATCCACCAAATGGGCTAACAAAACCATAAGACCAAAGAAAAACGGAGGTCAGTAAGCCAAACTCTGCATCTGTCAAATTAAAATCAGCTACAATTGGATCTCGCATCGATGTAATCAATATCCGATCAAAGTAATTAAGAAAAGCTACGACCCACAGCAAAGCGACCAATAACCAAGCATATCCTTTAGTATTTGTATTCATATGTGTATAATTTGATTTTGATCTGTCATATGGAATACTCATGAGTATTTGTCCTTCGCTAAACATGAGTATTTCATATGTAAATCATTATTTCATGAGCTCGCAAGCTCGGTTTCTTTTATAATGGCCATTATCTTGTTCCGACAGGACGGGGTCAAATACCAAAGCTATTACTATACGTTTTATAGATATAGTTTTATGCTTAGCGCATTTAGTTCTTATGTAGTACAAATAAAGTTCGACAAAAAATGCCCCCTTCTAAAATCCTAACTTATCGATAATGGTTATTTCTGAAGTAATTCAAAGTGAGGGCGAAGATGTTCTCTCATCCCTATTACAAACTCTTCCTTTGTCCCCTCTTTTAAAATCCGTACCAGATCAGCATGCGAAACTTTTGACTTCACACTACGATTTTCATTTTTCAACACAAAGTCAAATAGAGGAAGTAACATCACCTGAAACCTTTTCAGCGTATCATTCCCTGTAATTTCATAGAGTTTACTGTGGAATGCTATTTCGCTATTCACACGAAACATATCATCGTCTATAAACTTCTCATTTTCTACTATGGCTTCCAATTCTTCAATATTTTCATCGGTCTTTCGAATAAAAAGTAAATCAGCCAAGCCTGACTCAAGGACTAGCCTTAGTTCGAAAAGATTTTGTAATGTAGTGGTATCGATCAACTGAGGATTCAAAACCCGTTCGAAGGAACCTAATATATCTGGACTAGTCAATACCATCCCCCGTTTCTTCCTCGATTCGATCAACCCTAGCATTCGCAGTCGGCTCAAAGCTTCTCTAAGCACATTTCTACTCACCCCCAAAGCGGCAGACAGCTCAAGCTCTGTCGGCAGCACATCCCCTGTCCGCAGCTCTTTATTAGCTAAATACTCACGAAGGCGCAACTCTACAAGATCTGCCCGAGTATCGGCAGATATGGGTTTCAAATCTTTACTTAACTCACTTAATTCCATTATTTATACTTTAATTATTAGGGCCACTCCACAAATTAACATAAAACATTTAACAAACACATTCCCCTTGTAAGGAATGTGTTAACCAATATAATTGTTAATGCAAAATTAACATATGCAATCTATAACATTTCAAAACATTATAACTCCCGCTCCGTGGCCACAACGACCTGTGTTGTCCTTACAGCAGGCTGTATTTCTCCGCCAGGAATGACGACCTGCCCATTCCAAACTGCTAGCGACGTAGTGACTGCAGCAGTTCCGGGCTGGTCTCCAATATCAGACCAGCTATCATTATGCGTATCGTATGATAAAACGTGTCTAGAAAATCCGGGGTGTTTATTCTGCTGAAGATCTATCCCTTCCGCCGAACCATCGTCTCCGCCAAAAATCAGGAGATGACCTGAGGATGCGGTTAATGCCGGACTAGGGGCTGCTACCACAGGGCTTGGCAAGCTGGCCACCACTGTCCATCCCTGGCCCACATCATAGCGGTATGCATCGTTTAAATATTCACGGGTACCCCCCTTTAGACGAGCACCGCTGAACAGGTAAATAGCATTGTCTTGCGCACCCGCTACGGCAAGCATGCGTGAAGGACCAGGCCAGGAGTCTAATATTTTCCAACCCGCTTCCAACTCATCCAGATCTAGAGCCCAAAAGTTAGACTCGCTTTCTGTGGAGCTGTGGTCTAAGGTACCTCCTAACACATAAATAATATTGTTCAGAATGACGCCTGTAGAATTAGCAAGCGGCTGGGGCAAATCCGGAAGTTGTTTAAATTGAACTGAATCATCTTGGTATCGGAGCAACAATACTTCGGCACTATGCTTTTCTTGGGTGCTGCCTCCGATTAAGACCATACCCTCTCGACAAGTAATAGATACACCATACCCCAAAGGCCTCGGGAGTTTGCCTATTTTTTTCCACTTGCTCTTAGGACTGTCAAGCACAAAAACATCATCTTGCCACACTTTCTTAGAACCTGTCCAAGGTGCTCCTCCATCTGGAAAATTGGCGCCGCCTGCGACAATCAAAGCATCATTGGCAATACCTACAAAAGAACCAGCAAAGCCAATCTGATCGGGAATATCTGCCAGTGAACCCCAAGCAAAGGAGGTGCTTTTAGGCGAACAGCTAGTCATACCTATCATTAGAAAAAATAAAATTAAAGAATAAATAAAACACCTCATGCTTAATGGTTTACCATAGACACATCTCTACACTGATTCACCAAATTAAAGAAATTATTGGATTCTAAATCGTCCTTTAGTTTTTTTCTTTCTTCCGAGGTCAAACTGACCAATGGTAGACGACAGGGCCCCAAATCAAAGCCGCCCATATCGACAATGGCACGCTGTGCAGGAATAGGAGAAAACTTGACTAGGGATTGAACCATCTTGATCGACACCATCTGTAACCGACGCGCTTCATCGATATTGTTATTTTCAAAATTCTCAATAATCTTTTTATATAATGGAGTAGCATAGGTGTAGGTACTTCCGACCGCTCCCTTGGCCCCTACTGCAATGGCTCCCAGCAGCATCTCATCCAAACCATATAAGATATCGTACTTGCCTTCTTTATAGTTGAGGCAGGCTTCATATTCATGCAAAGTAGTTGCCGTATACTTAAGTCCGGCAAAATTAGGAATCATCTCCTCGGCCGCTTTTATCAACTCGAGCATATCCATTGATACACCTGTCAAGTGAGGAATATTATAGTAATAAAAAGGTGTATTGGGAGCCGCGGAAGCTATTGCTGCTAAACTCGTCACCAAAGCCTTTACAGAAGCTGGTTTAAAGTAAAAAGCTGAAACGGAAGAAAATGCATCAGCACCAGCCCGTTCAGCATGTGCTGCAAGCTTACGGGCTTCTTTTACGGAGCTGTGCCCTACATGCACCATCACGGTGATCCGCTTGTTTACTGCCTTGACATATGCTTCTACAATAGCCATTCTTTCATCTATCGTTAGGTTTGGCCCCTCTCCATTTGTACCGCACACAAACACTCCAGAAGCGCCGTCTTCAATCAATTTTTCGACAATATGAGGGATAGCTTCTAAATTGATCTCTCCGTCCTCATTGTATGCAGCAAAAGTCGCAGCTACCAATCCTGTAATTTTTTTCATCGTATGTATCTCTAATTATGTAATTATCTCTATTCATCAATCTATTGCTCAATCGCAATCTATTCGTATTTCCTTTTTTTAGGGAGCTGATCTATTTTAAAAGATCCTTTAGTTGTATCGCCTGAAAAACCATGTCGGCCTGGCTGCTTTCATAAAGTATTCCGATAGTATGGCTATCAATCGTTGTCAAACAGGAATATCCTCTTCCTTTTAATTCGTCCAAAAGTAGCGATGAGTCGGATGACCAGGTCATGCCATCGTCATGGCTATGTTTGATGGTCAATCTATGCCGTGTTGTTTTAGAATTAGGGTTTGAAAACAGCAAAACGGACTTGTCATTCTTTTCTACACTATAGTCATGGCGAATGATACTCGCCATGCATACAGGCTCAATCAAAGCATGATGAGAAGTAGGATGTGTGGTCCAGCTCTTTCCTAAATCTTTTGTTGTGGCGATAGCCCGACCGTTTGTCGCATCTGTACGCCCTTTATTCGAGTTTGCCCGCATATTCAACATAATGGACCCATCGGATAGTTCCACAGCCATGCATTCGGTGGTAGACTCATTGATGGCGGGTTCACTGGATTTCCAGGTTTTCCCACCATCTTTGCTGTAGGTTATATTTGAAAATGCCTCTCCTGTGCTGTCCCGTCCCTGAGTCGGAAAAACTAAAGTGCCATCCTGCAAGGTAATCCCCTGACCTGGTGCCGGAGCCCATAACCACCACTCTTTCTTTTTTCCCATCTGTGTAATATTCACCGGTTCTGACCAGGTCTTCCCATCATCCGTACTTTTAACAATCAAAAACTGGGCAGTCTGTTTCACATCAAAACCAGGCTGTGACCCCTTGGTAAGCCATTGATGATTCCAATCCTTACTGGTACTGTCCAGATTTTCCAACCATTTGCCATCATCATTAATAACGCCATGCATCCACAGACCAGCAATATAAATCGCATCTGAGTTTTTATCTACCAGAATACACGCATCCGATACGCCGTTGAATTTTTGGGGCAATCCTCCCCATTCACCCATATCCATCGCTATCTGTATCGGTTGCCAAGTGCTGCCGTTATCTTCACTGCGATGAATACCTATATCCATATGCCCCTGCAAATCCCTTCCACTTTCATAACGTGCATCGAAAACAGCAATCAGTGTCCCTTTATTAGTCGTCGCCAACCCTGGGATTCGAGAGGTATGAACAGCGTCTTGCTTATGTTTTCTTACTGCTACGCCTATGCGTTGCTGAATCTTGTTGTCTTGCTCGGCTATATTAATATGTCGACCATCAATTTGAACAGACAATAGACTCGCATCTACAAAGTTTAAGATATTAGCATTGTCAGTGAGTTCGTAAGAAAGCCACAAATAATTGTCACCTTTCCTTAAAACCTGACTGCTCTCAAAATGCAATTCCTGATCTACTTGATTGACGGTTGACATCAGGTTAGCTTTTGTGGTCTCCATGTTCCCAGGAAGCGTATCCTTTCCATAATAATATAAACGAGCTGCTTTGACATCTTTCAAATGGGTTGTCCCCTTCGTGCTCACACGTACCCCAGTCAGGACACTTCCTTCTTTGGGGGCAACTATATGGATTCGAATAATAGGGTTGTCGGCTTTCTTTTTCAAGACAGGTAATTGATACTGATCACTTGAGATTCTGAAATCAACGGGAACAAAAGCTAGAAATGATAAGATAAAAAAAGAGAAAACGGCACTTACTAAAACGCTAAACTTCATATTATGACTTAACTTATTTATTACTATTTGATTATTTGGGTTCGGAAGAACCGTTTAATATCCATGTTAGATTGAACCGATGGAAATCGATAGAACGATTACTCGTCTCCGAATTCCCCGTGTTTTCATTAATCTCGATCAAAGCGGCAACCATATTGTCCTTGGTCTTTATCATACTGGAATACCCACCTTTTCCTTGGCGCTGGGCCTCCTCTTCGGACAATGCGTCGTATATCCGCCTATTCATTGGCCAAGTTTTGCCTTCATCATAACTTATCCTGACCAACATCCGGCCTCTGGTCGTTGTGCTTGCAGAATTTAGGAAAAGTATGCGGTTGCGATTCCAAGTAAACCTCAATATAGAGGCCTGATTAGCAGGATCAAGAAGAGTTTGGTCTGAGGTCCAATTTGAAAAACTCCCAATTGTTCCGGTAGAGATTCTTCTCGTTTTCGAAAGCTCCCACGCGCTTCTTACCGCTCGATCATTTCGGATCATTGCTCCATTGGATTTTTCAACAATCGTTCCTTCACTCGTTCCTGATGCCAGTAATTGATATTTCCAGGTCTGTCCATGGTCATCACTGTAAATATTCCGTCCGATAGCAGGAATAATTAACCGCCCTACGCCCTCTATCTGCGTCTTCTGTATACCTATCCCCGGGCCTATGGCATCCCAGGTATAATTGGAAGGCAACAACAGAGCTGTTAAATCCTGTGGTGTGGGCCAACTGTCCCCTTCGTTGTCGCTATAGGTCGCATACACCTTTCGTTGTCCCCAACTGTCGATCTTATCGAAACCATCGGTACCCGATTGGTTATGCCTGTCGCTGTTCCAAGACAGAAACAACCAAATACGCCCATTTGATTCATCCACCACAGCAGTCGGGTTGCCCCAAGTACCGTTGCCTTCGCTCACCACGGTCTTCAATGAAGACCAGGTCGCTCCGTTATCCTTCGAAGTTTTATACACCAGGTCAATATTTCCGTAATCGCGATTGTTATCCTTTCTACCTTCAGCAAACGCCACCAATGTTCCTTTCACTGTCCGGACCAGGGAAGGAATTCGATAGGAATGATACCCTTCACTGCCTCCATCAAAAAGCTTGAATTGGGTATGGACCGGTGAAGCCTTCAGTAATTCTTCATCTTGCGAATTTTCGGGCAATGGTGGGTCTGTTTTTTCCTTTGGCACACTCTCTTTGGTACAGGATGTAAAAGCCAAAATCAAACTTATCGCCACTGCAATAGACTTCATACATATATCCTTCATCATAGCAAAAATTCTTGTTTAATAAGCTATCCAGAAGCATCTTACTTCTGGATAGCCTTTATATCGACTAAAGATTGTATAGTGCTTGAACTTCTGCCGCACTTAAGGCCTTATTATAAATAACCAGATCATCCAACAAACCATTATAGTAACTGCCGTAGGTAAAATCACCGGAAGCATTTGTTCCTCGCTGCATTCCTATCTTAAAGTCACCTGCATTGGACACGACTTTAATACCACTAGCCGACGTACCGTCTTTCGCAAATACACCATTGACATATATGGATGTTTTTAGACCACTACGAGTAGTCACGACATGGAACCATTGGTCGGCTTGCCATTTACCTTTTTGGGCTTCATTCAGGTTTACGAAAGAACCACCATTAGCATCTTCTGTAGCAAAGGTTATAAGTTGATCTGTGGTATTTGACAATAAGCGCAACCAAGTCTGATTATCCTTGGAGCCTTTATCGCCACTTTCCTGCCAAACCATCATTTTGGCTAACTTGCTCGCTTTGACCCACACAGCCACCGTATAATCCTTGTCCCCAAAATTCAACGCGGGATGGTCAGTTATGACCAGGCCACTGGATCCATTAAATACTGCGGCATTATTATCATACGATTTTCTATCTAACCCGATACTCGTCACGGCTCCCCTCACTGTAGGAACAAACTTATGAGGCCCCACATCGTTCAGATTACCACTGAATGGAAAATAAGCGGCCAATTGGTCACCAGGCATAACTACGATATACCCTTCTTTAACTTTTTCCTTTGTTACCGCAATGTTTGTCCCGCTTAGTTTTACTTTATACCGTCCTGGTTGGGTGTATTTAACAGACGGGTTTTCTGCGGTGCTTGTCGACGGCGTACCACCTTCAAACTCCCATAGCCAGCTATTTACAGTACCTACTGACGATGATGCAAAATCTATAGTGCCACCTTCATAAGTACCTGCAGAACTGGCCGAAAAATCGATGCTCACATTACTTGCATCCAAAACCTCGATAAAAGCTTCTTTGATTTCGATATCAGAGAAGTCTGGGTTACTGACGGTCAATTTGACACGATAAACCCCTACTTCATTAAAACTAAGTTTGGGATTCTTCTCATTGGAAGTCAAGACAACTCCCTCCGCTGAATTAAACTCCCACGCCCAACTTTCAACCAAGCCTGTCGAAATATCTCTAAAACTAATCTCATCCCCTTGCGTAACCACCGTTTTATCCGCCTCAAAATCAGCCCCTATCACATCGTACCCAACGACCACTTCCTTGGTGATCAAGGAGGAACCATGAGAGTTGGAGACTTCCAGTGTTACATTATATTTTCCAGGTTGTTCAAAAATAACGACAGGACTGGAAAGTACCGACTCTTCAATATCACCTCCTTCAAATTTCCAATTCCATTTTGATACATTTCCTGTAGAAGCGTCTGAAAAAACGACAGGATCCCCGACTTGAATAGCCTCTGATTCAAAGGTAAAATCGGCTTCTAACTGTTCCATAACGCCATCTTTTTTGCAGGACGAAAACGTCCCCAGCAAAGCGATATAGATAATCAATAAAAATTTAGTATTCATATGTCTATAATTGTTTAGTCTGGCTGTAAACCTATTCAGTCTAAAGTTTATTATTTAAAATCTGTCAGTTCCAACATTTTGAAAGCTATGCCTTCGTAAGGCCTACCTACTCCGCCTTCATACACCAATGCGATTTTTCCTTGCGCTGTAAGGGTCATATCCGAATACGCTGACGGTCCGCTGTGTATCGACACCTTTTTTGTCCAATTACTTCCATTGTCATTGCTTAGTTTGACGGTCATATTCTTGCGCTCGACACTCGCAGCATTGGCGAAGAACATAAGGTGCTTGTTATCTATAGGTGCAGAAAGCAAACTACCTTGACAGAGGGCATCTACCAGTGTGTAGTCGGTCTGTATATCGCCCCAGGTCTCGCCCCCGTCTTCGCTTATACTATATTTACGCACATTGCCAGAACTCACTCTAAAATTCATCATCAACCGTCCATCCGAAAGTTCGGCAACGGTACACTCTCCCACACCACCAGTTTTTGTTGCCGCTCCTGACTTCCAAGTAACTCCATTATCGTCAGAATAAATAGCATGAGAAAGATCTTGGCGCTTTCCATCCACCCGTTCTGTAAAATAGTTTGGTGAAACCAACCGACCTTTATGAGGGCCCCTTGAAATCTGAATACCATGAACGGGACCAGTGGCATACCAATCCCATGTAGAAGCCTTGACGCTTGATGTGATTTCCTTGGGTTTGCTCCAAGTTGTTCCTTCATCAGAAGAGGAGGTATAATACACTCTTCTAGTATCCTTGCCGGTCCCATTGGTCAATGCCGCCCAATCGTCGGCACCATTGTTCCAGGTCAATAGCAAGTGTATCTTGCCGGTCACCTTATCAACAATCGGAACCGGATTCCCACAGGTATTCACTCCTTCGTCCCAAATAGTAATCATATTGCCCCAGGTCTTTCCATTGTCATCAGACAATTTTACGACCATATCAATATCCCCACTGTCTCCACCACTTCTTAGCTTTCTCGCTTCGGCGAAAGCCAAAAGACGACCACTATTGGCTTTTACTATGGCCGGAATACGGTAGACCTGGAATCCTCCCGTATTTTCTTTGTAAATATAGTTGAAGGAATCGGCGGGGTTCTCACCATCGTCGTCTCCGCCATTGCCACCCGGTTTTGTAATCGGTTTTGTCGGTTCATCAGATTTACACGCGATCAACGCAACATTTGAAGTCACGCAAAACAACAAAACAATACTCCTTATTAAATTTTTACTTAAAACCATTTGCTATTACTTTTTATTTGTTATAACCTTCTGTTTGTTCCAAATTAGGATTTCGGTCAATCTGTATCTTCGGAATAGGTGAATATAAGGGTACAGTAGTACCACTCAGATTAGGGACCTCGCCATATACATCAATGGTACCACCAAAATGAAACCGCAATAAATCAGGCCAACGCTTGAGCTCTAGATAGAATTCTCTAAATCGTTCCTGGAGGATAGCCCGTTCGACGGCAATCTTTCCTGTCGCACCAGTATACGCTCCAATTTTAGCCCTTGCTCTTACTTTATCCAATTCGTCAATAGCCTCACCAGTACGGTTTAAGGCCGCCAACGCTTCGGCTTTGAACAAGATCATTTCGGCCAGACGATAGACTACAATATCAGAATCATAATAACGATTACCAGTATTTACACTTCCTCTCATCTTGTTATCAAACCAACCAATACTGACATTTCCTGGTGCAATAGCTTCAATGATAGATTTGGATGTACGGATATCGGATGTGTATTCATTAAAAGCATTTCGCAATTTAGGTGACGGCGCATATTGACTTCTTGCACCGCTTCTTGCAAAAGCAATATCATTTACATTGATGGCATTCTGCACAAAAACATCCCTCGGCTTCAACTGACTGCTATAATGATCACCTTTTTCATCTCGCTGCATGTAAATAGAAAATATTATTTCTTTGCCTTTTTTACTCCCATCTTCAAAAATCTTCCCAAAATCCTCTTCTAAACTAGTCCCTACTTGAGCTGCATCTGCTGCAGTGATTACTTCTTCGAGATCGGCATCCGTTCCATTCAAGACCTTTGCCTTCCATAGTAGCACATCTGCTTTCAAAGCATAAGCTGCAGGTTTCGAAGCCCTACTTTTATTTTTAAATCCATTTTCGGGAAATAACTCAATTGATTTGGAGAGATCGTTCAAGATTTGCGCCATGACATCATCTTTAGAGGATCTGGCCAGTTGGGGTTTACTATCGCTTTCCGTTGGTTCTAGTTCCAAAGGCACGTCACCCCAAATACGTAACAAGCTAAAATAAGTATGTGCACGGATAAAATAAGTTTCGGCCAAAATACGGTTCTTATCAGCTTGTACTCCAAACTCTATTTTATCGGAATATTTCAACAATAGATTACAATGCTGAATAACGCCATAAAAGCTAAGCCAGTTGGGCGCATTCTGATCGGTCAAATTTTGATTCCAAGCATTAGAAGGCCCTCCTTCCATACCAGGTACAAAAGAATCTCCACGGTCCTCAAAGTAATTGGTATTGTTGTTCAGATTTCGAAATTGATCATAGATCCCGAGAAGATAGCTTTCCATATCTCCTTGGTTTTGCCAATAATCATCATTCGTAATATCAGAAACTGTATCTACCTCCAATAATTTTTCACAGCTGGCGAAAAGGAAGAGGCCCATGATAAGTGTGTATATTTTAATATATTGTCTCATGTGTATTAGAGTAAAATTATTTGAACTTAAAAAGTAGCGCGCATTCCAAAATTAATCTGCCTTGGCCTTGGGTATGTACCGTAATCGGTCCCGTCAAATATTTCTGGCATCATACCATCATATTTTGTCAGATAACCCAGATTGTAAACTCCCCCGAAAAATTCAAGCCCTTGAATCTTGGCTTTACTTAAAAAAGCAGCTTTTAGACGGTAACTTAATGACACCTCACGGAAAGCTAGATAATCACCTTTTCCATAATAACGGCTATTATTACTACCGCCACTGGTATTGCCCAATCCATTGTCCCATCGCATATGATTTCTGAAATTATAATCGAAATCACTTTGAACAGTATATTTCGGATATTTTGCTTCGTGCCCTTCGCCCTGCCAGCTCTCTGTCATGGCTTCTTTAAAGGCATTATTGTTATTTCGGGTACTTCCCATCACATTTCCTTTGAAACCATTGTCAATTACATGCCCCACGGCCCAATCCACAACCAATCTCAAGGAAAGCCCTTTATAAGAAAAATTATTTACCATCCCCCCCATTTTATCAGGGCGGATATATCCCATAAATACCATGTCATTATTGTCAAGCACACCATCTCCATCCAAATCTTCAAAAATAGCATCGCCAGCTGTCTTTACTCTTCCTGAGGCATTTCGGTCCAAAGGCGCATTTGCGGCCTCCGCATCTGTCTGATAAACCCCTTGATAATGATAAGCCCATCGGCCGCCAAATCGCTCACCTTCTGCCAGTCCACCCACCTTTTTATAATCTCCTAATGCTGGATCGTATACATAATTACCATTTATACGATTCTTATCTTCCTCATTAGATGGAAGTTTCACCACGGAAGAACGATTGAATGAGAAAGTTGTACTCAAATCCCACTTAAAATTGTCATTGCTGATAGGAGTGGCCTGCAACTCAACTTCAAACCCACGATTACGGATAGAACCGTAATTGCTTTTTATAGAACCAAAACCAAGCTGGGAAGATAGCGGCTTGTCAAACAGTCTATGATCCGTGACTTTATTGTAGTAATCTACCAAAACTGTGAGCCTATCATTAAACAGACCCAAATCTAAACCAGCGTCAAAGGAAGTCGTTCTTTCCCAGACTAAGCTATTATTCATGAGAATAGTATTTAAAATTCCTACCTCTCCCATGTAGCTATATCCAGTTGCGTAACGCCCACGAGAATCCAATGGGTTTATATTATTATTACCAGTCCTACCCCAACTGGTACGAAATTTCAGTTTGGATAATGGAGTATCGGACAACATTTGGAAGAAATCTTCACGGTGCACATTCCATGCCGCCGACATACCTGGGAAATAGCCCCATAGTTTATCTTTAGCAAACTTAGAGGACCCGTCCATCCGCATACTCGCAGAAAGTATATACTTCCGGTCGTAGTCATAGTTGGCACGGGCATAATAACTCAACATAGCCTCATATCCCTTAGTCGTTGTAATACGCTGTGTCAATTCCGAAGTCGCATTCAATGTGGGGATATGGTCTGTTTTTGCCTCACGTCCACTACCACTCATACGGTAACTATAATCGTGATAATAGCTCCCTCCAAGAATTGCACTAAAATTATGTAAATCAGCAAATTGCTTATCATAAGATAACAATCCGTCTGTTTGGATGTGTCTATCGAAGTTATGTCGGGCTGAAGCAGGCCTGTTTGTCACCGTTTCATTATATGCTTCAAAATAATTCTCTATCCCTTCTGATCCAAAATAATAGACAGAAGGCTTAAATGAAAGCCCTGGTATAATATCCCAATTAGCACCGATCTGAAAACTTGTGCGGTACACCTCGACGTCATTATATTTCGTTTTGTAATAGATTTCGTGTAGACGATTTCTAAAAGATGAAATCCCCTCTCCTGGCGCTGGAAGACCATTTTCGTAATATTGTCGATAGGTCGGCGGAGTCAAAACACTCCTTGACAATACCCATTCATAGTTATTGGGCGAATTGTCGTTGCGCTGTTGATAGGTAAACTTTGTATTTACACTCCATCGATCACTCAACTTAAAGTCTCCATTGAATAAAGCACTATAATTTTTGAAACTGGTCCCCCTCACGATTCCGTCCTGGTTCAAATACCCTAGCCCAAAGTAATACTTTGCTCTTTCGGTCCCTCCACTGATATCAAAGTCTACCTCCTGCTTGCTACCTACTTGAAAAGTCGCGTCCTGAAAATCATTGTTCTGAAAAATCAATTTCTTTCCGGTCACTGGGTCGGCCATAGTCTCCCAACCTTGGTTGTCCAATAAATCGGAAACATACTCCTGGCCATAATTTTGAAGATATACATCTAGAAATTCTAATGTATTTCTAGAATTACGAGGATTACCGGTAGACATTCCATATCGACCACCAGTAAGGTAAAAATCTGGATTTGATTTATTAAAATCCATGGTATTCTTACGTGATAGATACACATAATCACGTGCATTCAGCAAAGGCAAACGGCTCATCTGCTCTTCAATCCCATGTGTATACCGCACGTTTATAGTGGGCTTACCGAGTTTTCCAGTCTTGGTCGTTACTATAATAATTCCATTTGCCGCCCGTGCGCCATAAATAGCCGTTGAGGCCGCATCCTTCAAAACCGTAATCGACTCAATATTATCAGGGTTCAAATCATTTATACTACGTGTACCCTGAGAAACTAGTCCATCAACTACAAATAGAGGCATATCCCCTTCGGGAGAAGTCGAACTACCGCCCCGTATAAAGGCTTGGGGACTGGAGCCAGGTTGGCCATTTGATACCTGTAAAGACAAACCTGCTACTTTACCTTGCAATTGAAGCATAGGGTTTTGCCCAGGTGCTTTGTCAAACTCTTCTTTACCTATGTGCGTGATTGAAGCGGCAACCGTTTCTCGGCTCTGCTTACCATATCCCACCACTACTACTTCCTCTAGAGTCTCTTCATCTGACTCTAGCGAAACATCTAGCTTTCCATTATTTTGAATAGCAACTTCCCGAGATTTAAATCCTAAAAAAGTAAAAATAAGGATCCCCTGGCCGGAAGGCACTTTGATAGCGTACTCCCCATTGCTGTCTGTGGCCGAGGTAATTGTTGTGTTTTTCAACCGAATACTGACTCCAGGTAAGGCGCGCCCATCTTGACTTGAAATAACTTTGCCTATCACCCCAAAATCAGACTCTTGGGCGAATACAATCGAAGAAAGCAAAAACAAGAAGAGAAATAGTACGCTGGTAACGTTTCTTTTCATTTTAATTTGGTTTATAATTTATGTTTATATGTTCTACATAACAAAAGTAGAAAATTATATAAACAAACCAAAAAATATTTTTTTTATGGGATGTGCCTATGTAAAACACTATGTAACAGCAACAATAGAAAGGGTACGAGTGATTAGAGCCAGACAATACTATAACTTAATAGTCTATCTATTTCAATGGGCGAGCATAGACGAACCTGCACTTCTTTATTGTCTGAATCATATATTTACGGTCTATAATGAAATAAAATAATTTTTTCTGGTCTAAATGATTGAATGAAATTTGGCCACAGTCTGTGGCCAAAATACAGTACTTGCCTTTTGCTGGCAGCAGAATGCTTGTAGTGCCCCAATAGCCAATTCTTCTACTAAATAAGACTTTGTACCTTATAAGGATGATCAATTATTTGTGATTGACTATCATCGCAAAACGAAAAGAAAGTAGACCTCTAATTTTAATCTTTATATTTTCTTTACCTTAGTCCATATGAAGCCTTCCTCGTTTTGAAGTCCTCCCCATTCTATGGGACTCTACCCTTATTCAAACGCTTCTTTTGATTGATCTCTGATGGCAGTTGATGGATCAACTCGCTCATTCTATTCATCAGTTGCTTCACTTCATTCATCATGCAATCCATTTGATTAATCAACTACGACACTAGAATCTTCATCTGGCTCAGTTGATTGTTCTCCCGAGCCATTTGGTTAATCACTAGCCTCGTTTGATTCATCGTCCAGTCTACTTGATTGACCATCTGCTTCACCTGATCCACCATGCAGTCCACTTGACCATACTCCTGAGCTATTTGATTAATCGACTAGGACAATTGATCCATCATGCAGTTCACTTGATTGATCGTTCAGGTTACTTGATTGATCAATTGCTTCACATGATCAATCACCCAGCCCATTTGATCATACTCCTGCGCTACTTGATTGATCAACTAGGACACTTGATTAATCAGCTGGCACAAAAGGATATTCAAATTCGAGATCCTTCTCACCAAAAGTAGAGGAAATAGCACCTGCCTGTACAGCGCTTGTACACTGCCTGCACAATCTTGTTCAACATTGTTCAAATTTTCGTATTCCGCTGCGCTATCTCCCAATTTCGGGGTATGGAAACAAAAAACAATCGGCCCCGGGCACCACCTTTAATAATGGTTAAAGATCAGTGGATACTGATTACTAAATACTAAATACTAAATACTAAATACTAAATACTAAATACTAAATACTAA
>JBEBQJ010000076.1:0-21963 GCA_040395455.1 Sphingobacterium yanglingense
AGCTTTGTATAATGTCCTGCAATAGTCGCACCTAACCCTCGTGATCCAGAATGTGTCAACAGCGCTAGATATTTCCCTTTTGCTACCCCTATAGCAGTATCTGAATCGGCAAACTCCATTACCCCAAATTCAACGAAGTGATTCCCCCCGCCTGAAGAACCTAATTGCGTCCAAGCCTTATCTTTCAAGGCCCGAACAAAAGCATTGGACTCAAACACGGAGCTATCTAACACTTCATGATCGACACGTTCGTGCTTCAGATATCCGTTACCAGCTCCAAAACGAGTATGCTTCATAATCAATTCCTCCAATCTATCTTTATGTTCCTCGATATAAGTCGCCGGGATATCAAATACGGATAAAGCCATACGGCAGCCGATATCTACCCCTACCCCATATGGTATCACTGCATTATCAGTAGCCAATACTCCCCCAATTGGTAACCCATATCCCTGATGAGCGTCTGGCATAAGCGCACCCGTAACCGCAACCGGCAATCTCATTGCTATATCCATTTGTTTTCTAGCTCCTGCTTCGATATGCTCTTCCCCAAACACCCTATAGGCTATGGATTCATCACGTAATGGAACACATTCCTCCATAATGGTATCTAACTGCAACAACACTTCTGCCAATGGTCTGAATACGTCATCCGTCAAAAACCTGTTTGGATCTGCTAATACCGCTTTAAAATTGGTCAGCATCTGCTCTCGCGTAAATCCTAATCTTCTCTTATTAATCTTTAATGCTACACCCATTGCATGGTTTTCTTTATAGCCTATTGCCAATAAATCATTACCATTGATTCTCTTATTTTCCATTTCCTGTTAAACCTGTCTATTTTTTTCTACAATATCCCCTATTTAACGAACAACTGTTTTAATTGATCGACAATCTGACCATTTCCAGATACCGAGATACTGTTGATCTTCTCTGCTATCTTCTCCACATACTCCATCTCCTTCAATTTGAACAACATGGTATTTTCCTCCATGAGCTTCGCCGTATTCAATAAGCTTCTCGTAGAAGCTGTTTCCTCTCGTCGCATGATTACATTAGCCTGCGCACGCTTCTCTGCAATCAAGACCTGGTTCATGATTTCCCGCACATCACCTGGCAAAATAATATCCTTAAGCCCGCCCGTCAACAATCGTACTCCCAAACCGTCGGCGTGATCCGCTGTCGCTTCAATGACATATTTGGAAATCTCTACTTTATTTTCCATTAATTCATCCAGCGTCATCTGTCCAATATAGCGACGTAAAACCAACTGCATCGACGAATACAATTGCTTTTCAAAATCCCTATTTTCAACCAAAGCCCGCTCAATCGAATTAACCTGGTATTGTACCGAGAAATTAATCCTTAGCTGTGCTTTATCCTTCGTCAAAATCTCTTGTCCCGTAATCTCTAGCGTAGTCACACGTACATCTACCTTATTCACAGCAATGCTTGTAGCATTCTTCCACCAATAGTAAGTACCTGCTTCCAATAGCTTTACAAAAGCCCCGTCTACAAACAATACCCCTTTTTCATACACTTCAATCTTGTATTGACGCACATAGTAAGCCAATGTCTGCTTTTCCAAAAGTTGCCGCGATACCGTATCCGAAATAGCAATATCCGAAATATTCTCAATTTGTACACGATACGATTGCAAGCCCTTCCAGAACACATGACGTCCTGCCGCAAGTACTTTATTAAAATTATTGTTCACAAAAACCAACCCCAATTCATCGTCAGCAATATCAACTACTTCGGTGACAGCAGAAAAACCTTCGGTCTGCAGTAACACATCAACGTCATGACCGGTATGAAATGGTTTAGACAAATCATAACATTCCAATTTCTCTCCAAAACCCAACCAATACTTTCCTTGTGTCAGCACACGCACTGCTAAGTTATGCTTAACAACTATCCCAACTTGATTTACATTTACTGTTACTCTTTTCATGATATTTCTTTTTAATGCTGTTTACAAATTATTTAACAAGCTTTTCGTGTTCTGTCCATCGCTCCCAAACGGAACCCAAGAGGAGTATTTTAGTCCCATTCTCATAGGCAATAACACTATTCCTATAATCACAGCGCCAAAACACCTGTCCTGAGTTGCAGAGTACGGTTACGATTGTTCTACCCATCCTTTATTCGAGCAAGAATCAGTGATACTGACCCAACTCTCCTAAAAAACAAATACAACCGAACAAAAGACGAAAAGCTTTAATGAAGACTTTTTGAAAGAAAGTCTAAACTTAATCAAAGCAGAATCCCTAAATTCTGTGCATTCGACCACTATGCTATTCTACTTTCGTAGAAGTGGGATTCGAACCCACGTTTGATGAGTTGCTGTTCTACCAGGCTGAACTATTCCGACGAATCGGAAGCAGGATTCGAACCTGCGACATACAACGTTGTAGTTGCGCATTGCGCAACTATTCCCCCTAAATCGTATACTTTGCCAGTATATTGTATTCTATTGAACCAACACTATCCTGCTATTCAGAAACAGGAGACCAGGGCAGCCTATACGATATTAAAGGCTTCTTTGTGCGTTATGCACATATCTTAAAGCTTGACGCTATTTTTAATCAAAGAACAATCGTCGTTACCAACATTACAAAGGTGCAGCCTCTACTACGCAACAGTCATGCGTATTAAAAAATATTTTAAAAAATAACATAAAAAGCTGTTTATCAAATGCTATAAAAAACAACAAGAAAAGAAAAGGACGGTATTACGCAAATAGAATGCGTAGTAAAATAAATACACTATATTTACACTGTACATATTTCTCTTACCACACCTTATGGCAGCTAATAAACTCGCGCTTATTCGATACAAAATCATTGATGACTGTCTTCGACAGACCCACCGCAAATGGACGCTAGAAGACTTGATAGAACGGGTTTCCGATGGACTTTATGAGTTTGAAGGTATACACAGTGGAGTGAGCAAAAGAACCATACAGGGAGATATACAATTGATGCGAAGCAATAAACTGGGATATAATGCACCCATTGTCGTTCTCAACCGTAAATTTTACACCTACGACGTTCCCAACTATTCCATCAGTAATTCGCCTCTCTCCGACCGGGATGTGTCTAAAATGAAAGATGCTGTAGACATTCTAAAGCACCTCAATGGTTTTTCCTATTTTGAAGAAATGAGCGACATGATTGTACGCTTAGAAAATAACCTATTCAAGCAAACCGACAAATCCCCTTCCCATATCCAACTGGAAAGCAACAATCTATTAAAAGGATTAAACTGGATTACCCCTATACACAAAGCCATACGTGAACAAATCCCCCTACTCATAAGCTATAAATCTTTTAAATCAAAAACCGAACAAGAAACTGTATACTATCCTTATCTACTCAAGGAATATCGAAATAGGTGGTTTGTCCTATGTAAACCCAAAAAAGGAAATACACTCATTACACTAGCACTAGACCGTATAGAAGACTTGAACGAGATGGAAAAATCAGGATATGTGCCCTACAATGGTATAGATTTCGACCGTTATTATGCAGATACAATCGGTGTCACAAAATCAGAAAAAGACAGGGGGCATCGTGTCATATTACGTGTCGATTCCAAAAATGCTCCTTATGTCATAACGAAACCGCTACACCCCTCCCAACAACTATTGGAGACCAAAGCTGATGGTACAGTACTGATACGACTCGATGTTGTATTGAATTTCGAACTAGAACGCGAAATATTAGGTTTTGGAGAATCTATGAAAGTATTGGTGCCCAAAAACTTAGTCGATCGTATCAAACGCAGAACACGTAAGATGTTACAACAATACACCGAAGAAAACGACATTTAAAGCTAAAAACATGAAATCAGAATCTTCCACCTCATCCCCAAGACAGATAGCAGACTGATAAAAATGCGCAATAACCTGAACTATACCTGCGGGGGTATCCGTGTATAGGATACAGTACAGATTCGTGGGTAAGGACGTTTTTAAAACTGTAGCTTCTGACATAGCACAGAATGAAAAAACAAAGCTAGACCAGAGACAAATAGAACGCTGCTTCTTGATATAGTTAGGAATCCTAACTACTTTTGGATATGGCAATATTGCCTCAGAGACAGAATTAAAATCTAGTGAACATGTCAAAATCAATTTTTTACCACGCAGGATGTCCCGTATGCATTAGTGCAGAACACGACATCGTCGACCTTGTTGGAGTCGATAACGTAGAAGTCGTACACATTGGTGAAGTCAGAGACCGGATAGAAGAAGCAGAGAAAGCTGGCGTAAAGTCTGTACCCGCTTTAGTAACACCGCAAGGAAATGTACTACACATCAACTTTGGCGCATCGATTTCAGATGTAAAAGGTTAAAAGCTTGCCTCACTTAGATAGGATAACTATCTTTGTGGGGCATTTTTAGTATTAAAATAGAATCACACAATTATTAAAATCAATAAAAATGCAAGTAGCTGTTTGGGATACCTACGTAACAAAAAAAGATGGTACGATTATGCACTTTGACATTATTGTACCAGCAGCAATAACTGATGCTGCTGTAATTTACAATTATGGAAGAGATTACCTTAAAAGTAAAAACCAGGAAGGGCAACCTCTGACATCAAATGAATGCCAATTCTGCCATGTAGAACAGGTCAGAACCGAGTGGCAAAATGAAATAAAAGAAAAAGGAGTTTTCATCTATGAAATGGAAAACTGTAAATAAGCAGCATACATCATGAACAGATCCGATTTTGATCTGGAACAGCAGAATAGAAATATAGAAAGCAAAATTGTAGCTTCATTGGAAAGAATAACCCAGTCTTTTCGTGTACTACTGTGGCGTCAGAGCAAAGAATTTCCTCTGACGCCTACTCAAATACAGCTCTTAATTTTTCTACTTCACCACGACACCGAAAATCGGAAAGTAAGCTACCTCGCTGAAGAATTCAACATGACCAAGGCAACGATCAGCGAGACCGTCAAAACATTAGAACAAAAAGAACTTATTGTCAAGGAATATGAGGAACAGGATACAAGAAGCTACAGCATCCATCTAACAGACAAAGGAAGAGAAATTGCCCGACAGACCTCCTTATTTACGGAAGAAATAAGAACACCTATCCATAAATTAAACGATACGAGCAAAGAAACACTATTATCCAGTCTTCTAGAAATTGTCACCCATCTCAATCAATCCGGAATAATAAGTGTGCAAAGAATGTGTATCAGCTGTTCCTATTACCAATCTTCGGATGACGGAACACGTCATTTTTGCCGATTGCTAAATCAAACTTTAGCTACCACAGACCTTCGTATAGACTGTCCAGAACATCAAGCCAAAGCCTATTAATAAGAGATTGGCCCAAGAATAATCACCCTTACAAGCTTTTTACCTTATTCTGACTTTATAACCATTTAGGTCAATAAAAATTATTTTACCTTTGCCTTGTGTTCAAGCAAGCCACTTACTGCTGTTTTTCAAACGGAGATAGTCTTTAATGTGACACAATCTATTTTTACAGATTACATCATCTACACAACAGGATTAAGACTGGTTTTATTTTCATACATATCCAGCGATGACAAAAATATTTACACGGACGGCTTTATGTGTTATTCTTCTAATAACAAAAACGACATTATGGGCTCAAGACACCATCCATATGTACAATGGAGTTCGAGATAGCACACAAACAACACAAGGCAGTATACCTATAAAAAGAACATTCTTTAAACGCTTCGTTAATTATTTTGAGGAAGCAAAAAAAGATAAGACACAAAGCAAATTTGATATATCATTTATAGGAGGGCCTAGTTACTCCGTAGATACCAAGCTGGGATTGGGGTTGATTGCATCAGGTCTCTACCGAATCGACAAACAAGACCTGAGCCTCCCCCCATCCGATGTTGCTATATACGCTAATATCACCACCAACGGTTTTTTTGCCATAGGCGTGCAGAACACCACAATCTTTCCAGAGAACAAGTACCGTATCAATTACGATATGAACTTCAAGTATATGCCAACCCGGTTTTATGGTATAGGTTACGACGCAGGAGCAGCCGATAAATATTCAGAATACGACGAATATCAATTAGGACTAAAATTTGACCTCCAACGTAAAATACTTCCTAACACCTACTTTGGATTAATAATCTCCGCCCAGAATATTCGCAGTAAAAGCTTTGAAGACATCAGCTTTAAGCCTGAGGGAAGCACAAATAATACCGCTGTAGGGGCTGGTTTTCTCCTATCCTACGACAGTAGGGACTTCATACCCAACCCGAGCAAAGGTTTATTTATCCAATATGAGCAAACTTTTTTTCCTTCCGCGTTCGGTGGCAAGGATTATTTCAACACAATAAAGTTCACCACACGGGCCTATCAAAATGTTTGGACAAACGGACTTATAGCTTTTGATTTCAACAGCGAATTTAACAGTGAAGCAACTCCTTGGACGATGATTTCAAAAATGGGAGGAGCTAGACAGATGAGAGGCTACTTCATCGGACAGTACCGCGATAGGAATCAGCTGAATAGCCAGGTTGAGCTTCGTCAGAAAATAACGGGACGCCACGGTGTAGCGCTATGGGGAGGTGCCGGCAATGTATTTTCATCCCTAAAGAAGATGGATTGGTCACATACACTACCGACTTATGGATTAGGCTATAGGTGGGAATTTAAAAATAGAGTAAACGTACGGCTTGACTACGGGTTCGGCAAAGGACAAAATGGCTTCTATTTTAACATTTACGAATCATTTTAATGAAAGCAATAACTAATAACCCAATCTATCTGTTTTGGTACTATATCTTCGTCAATATGGCTCCAAGCTTCTATTTTGCCTTGACACAACCCATAGACAGTATAGGCAAGTTCATTATTATAGCATTCCCCTTGGGATTGTATATGGTCGTATTTTCACTCGTAAAAAACACAGGAGCAACTCTATTAATAGCCTTTCCTCTCCTATTTTTACATGCGTTTCAGATTGTACTATTCTACCTCTATGGTGAAGATGTAATTGCAGTAGACATGTTCCTCAATGTAGCTTCCACCAATACCTCCGAAATCAATGAACTACTCGGAAGCCTATTACCTTCTATCGCTTTAGTCCTGATATTATATGTACCAGCTCTGCTTCTATCAATTCGTCAGTGGAGACAGAAAAACTATTTAAGCCAAAGTTTTAGACGAAAAATAGTAGTTCCCGCTGGTTTATTTTTAGTAGTTGCATTCTTACTTTCCTATTCCAGTACACCAAAAAACAACGACACACTGGTTTTTCAAAAAGAAATATATCCTATTAGCGCTCTTAACAATCTAGTTTTTGCCTTCGACAAATGGGACAAAGTAAAACACTACCCACAGACATCGAAGGACTTTAAGTTCCAAGCCACAAGAGAGCAGGTCGACAGTACAAAAAGACAAATATATGTACTGATTATCGGGGAAACCAGCAGAGCTGATAATTGGTCCCTGTACGGCTATGAGAGAGAAACAAACCCGCAGCTTCAACAACAAGACAACTTAGTTGTATTCCAAGATGCATTGACACAGTCCAACACCACACACAAGAGTGTATCCATGCTCCTGTCGGATGTCAAAATCGAGGACTACAACAGTATATATCAGAGAAAAGGTATAATAGAAGCTTTTAAGGAAGCTGGTTATACCACCATTTCTCTGTCAAATCAAGCCGAAAACGCTTCCTTTATTGAGTATTTCACCAAAAGCGCAGACATCTATAAAACACTACGCACGACAAACAGCAAGACAGGTGTCACGCAAAATCATTATGACGCAGAGTTAATTGCCCTCATGCAAGAACAGATTAAGGAAAATTCAGGTGACTTATTTATCCTTCTCCACACCTATGGATCACACTTCAAATATATGGAGCGCTATCCAGAGCAATTCAGAAAATACACTCCTGACAAGATCACTAACGTCAGTAAATCCGAACGAGAGCGTCTAATCAATGCTTATGACAATACCATCTTATATACGGATTACTTTTTGGCACAAACTATAAAAGCCCTAACTGAAACCGATTCAAAGGTCGCCTTGCTCTATACCTCAGATCATGGTGAAGACCTGATGGACGACGATAGAAATAAGTTTCTACACGCCTCACCGACTCCAACCTACTATCAATTAAGAGTTCCATTTGTCATGTGGTTTTCGGATGCTTATATCGCCGACCATAGCCAAGCAATACAAGCGGTAAACACCAATAGTAAAAAACCCGTTTCCAGTAGTACGGTGTTCCATACAGTACTCAACATGGCTCATGTACAGACTCCCTATTTAGATACGGAGTTATCTTTAGTAAGTAAAAACTTTCGCCCCAAACCCCGCCTCTACCTAAACGATCACGACATCGCTGTCCCTTATCGTAAAATGAATTTGAAACGAGAGGACTTCGATATGCTCGATAAAAGAGGAATCAAAGAGTAATAAATTCAATGGCACACAGTAGGCCACTAGCAATAAACACAATGAATACAAAGTTTAAAATCCTAATCTTAATAACGAGTTTCTTTCCCCTATTTGCGGCAGCTCAACGAGAGAAAGTAGAACTACTCCCCTTAGGCCATATGGACAATTGGTTAAAACGGGAAGTAAAAGAATCCTTTGTCATCGGTGGTAATACACAATACCTTTATGAGATAACAGACGCAAAAGAAACACTTCCCGTCAATACACCTTATCAAAATAAAAACTCTCCCTGGGCCACCTCATCAGTGCTGGCTACGGTTAGTGGCATCACCAAAGGTAGTGTTACCGTATTTCCCGAAGCACGTGGCAATGGACAGGCTGCCCGTTTAGAAACACGCATCGAACGTGTAAAAGTACTAGGGGTTATCAACATCAACGTGCTTGCATCCGGCACCATATTCCTCGGCGAGATGATTGAACCGATTACCAGCACCAAAAACCCACAGAGTAAACTTATTACAGGTATTCCGTTTACAAAAAAACCGAAAGCGTTACAATTTGACTACAAAGTCGTCACAGGAGGTGCTTCTAGGTACGTCAACGGTATGGGGAATGGATCCGATGCAAAAAGAACCGATAAAGCAGAAATACAGATCCTCTTACAGAAAAGATGGGAAGACAAAGATGGCAATGTATATGCAAAACGCATAGGTACAGGCTGGAAATTGATGGATAAAACCGTAAACAGCTGGCAAAACAAATATCGCATCCCCGTCAATTATGGAGATATCAGTAAACAAAGCTATTACACCACAGATATGAGACTGAGGAATAATACAGAAGCTTATTACACCAAGAACAGCAAAGGCAAAATGGTGCCCATCCGCGAAGAAGGTTGGGGAACAAAAGATGACACGGTCACACACCTTATCGTACAGTTCTCATCTAGCAACGGTGGGGCATACATCGGTAATACAGATAGCCGACTCTGGGTTGACAATGTGGGATTAGTATACGAGCAGTAGTTGTTATTTAACGTTTTAAATTACAAACCGGATATCTCAAATCTGATATCCGACATCTAACTTCTAAATACTATCTTTGCAACTTATTTTAACATAGGCGTATCGTGATCAACGTAAATAATGTCTCCGTATCATTTGGAGGGACAACTCTTTTTAGCGATGTATCTTTTTCTATCAATGAAAATGATAAAATAGCCCTTATGGGCAAGAATGGTGCTGGCAAGTCCACCTTATTAAAAATCATTGCCGGTGCTGGCAAACCCACAAATGGCAACGTATCAGGGCCGAAAGACGCTGTCATCGCCTACTTGCCACAACATTTGTTAACGCAGGACAATATGACCGTCTTCGAAGAGACCTCAAAAGCCTTTGAAGAAGTCTATCAGATGCGTGATGAATTAGAAGCGTTGAATGAACAGCTAAACGTACGTACCGATTATGAAACGGACGATTACATGAAGCTAATAGAGCGTGTGTCCGAACTCAGTGAAAAGTTTTACTCTATCGAAGAGACCAACTACGACGCTGAAGTTGAAAAAGTACTCAAAGGATTAGGCTTCGAACGTACAGATTTTACACGTCAGACCTCAGAGTTCTCTGGAGGATGGCGCATGCGAATCGAGTTAGCCAAAATTTTGTTAAAAAAACCGGATTTAATCCTTCTCGATGAACCGACCAACCATATGGATATCGAGAGTATCCAATGGTTAGAAGATTTTTTAATCAATTCGGCCAAAGCCGTCATTGTTATCTCCCACGATAGAGCGTTCGTAGACAATATCACCAACCGTACCATCGAAGTAACAATGGGACGTATCTACGATTACAAAGCAAAATACAGTCATTACCTAGAACTGCGTAAAGACCGTCGTTTGCATCAGTTAAAAGCATACGAAGAACAGCAAAGGTTTATAGCGGACAACCAAGAATTTATCGACCGCTTTAGAGGGACTTATTCCAAAACCTTACAGGTACAGTCTCGTGTCAAAATGTTGGAAAAACTAGAAATAATTGAGATAGATGAAGTCGATACTTCAGCTTTACGATTAAAATTTCCACCGTCGCCCCGTTCAGGCCAATATCCTGTAATGGTAGAAGAGCTCACTAAAAAGTATGGTGACCATGTCGTATTTGAAAAAGCAGCGATGGTAATAGAACGTGGAGAGAAAGTTGCTTTCGTTGGTAAAAATGGTGAAGGAAAATCAACCATGATCAAAGCCATCATGGGAGAAATTGACTTTGAGGGAAGCCTAAAAGTAGGTCATAACGCCAAAATAGGGTATTTTGCACAAAACCAAGCGGCCCTTCTAGACGAAGAGTTGACCGTGTTTGAAACCATTGATCAGATTGCTGTAGGCGACGTTCGTGTCAAGATCAAGGATATGTTGGGTGCTTTTATGTTTAGCGGCGATGATACCACTAAAAAAGTAAAAGTCCTATCAGGCGGTGAAAAAACCAGACTAGCTATGATTAAACTCCTTTTGGAGCCTGTCAACGTACTGATTCTCGATGAGCCTACCAACCATTTGGATATGAAGACCAAAGATATTATCAAAGACGCACTTCAAGATTTTGATGGCACACTCATCTTGGTATCCCACGATAGAGATTTCCTCGACGGACTAGCGACCAAAGTATTTGAATTTGGAAACAAACGTGTCCGTGAGCACTTTGAAGATATAAAAGGATTCTTAGAATATAAAAAAATGAACAGTTTAAAGGACATAGAGCGTTAAATCTATTTCCGTTCATCCTTCATATTTGACCACTTATCAACACGCTTGATACAGTGGTCAAACTTTTTTTAGACCAACCTTAACGGTATACATCTTTGCAAAAAAACGCAAAGATAATGTACAAATTAATTCAGCTCATACTCTTCTATATACTATTGTTTTGTCTCTTTATATTCCAGTTAAAGGCCGATAGCACAACAAACCCCGTAAATCCTCTTCAACTAAAAGCAACATCTCCAACACGCTATCAACCTTTTTTAACAGCTGGAGGCCTGATTGGTTATGGTGTAGCGCGACAGGTCATTCCTGGCCTGCAACACCTCGATAGAGACACGAAAGCATATGCCAACAGAATATCCCCAAAAGGTACCCGTATTGATGATTTCATGCAGTACACACCAATACTTGCCGTATATGCTTTGGATTTCACTGGACTACAAGCAAAACACACCATCGTCGAGCGCACGCAGTTCTTAAGCACGGCGGCACTATTCACGCTATTAAGTGTACATACCCTGAAAAGTAGCGTTGGAGTTATACGTCCAGATGGTTCTAATTCAAAATCCTTTCCATCCGGTCATACTGCAACAGCCTTCCTAGGCGCACATATGCTTTTTAAGGAATACAAAGACGAAAACATATGGATTGCTTCATCAGGGTATCTTATCGCTGCTGGAACCGGTGCATTGCGTATTATTAACAATAAACATTGGTTCAGCGATGTTGTTGCGGGAGCAGGATTTGGTATCCTATCAACAGAATTAAGCTATTTACTTACTCCAAAAATAAAAAATATATTAAACCCATCTAAGGATCGTAGACATATCAACATCACGCCAGAACTATCCCATCATAGCACTATGCTAAAGGTAACCATTCATTTCTAAGATTTAGATATTCACAATCTTCTTAAAGAAATCTTCTTTTCGATGTTTAGACAATGGCAGTTCCTGACCATTAACGATAACTCGATTACCTTTGATACTATCAATACATGTTGTATTCACTAGAAAAGATTTATGGATTTGGTAAAAAGACTTATTTCCCAACTTTTCAATCAGAGCGCTTAAAGTCTGATGGGATACATAAGTTCCTTTAACAGTATGTATCCGTACATAATTTTGCATAGCCTCTACAAAAACAATCTCCTGAGGTTCTATTCGTACATAACAATCCTCATGTTTGATATATAACTCATTTTTGGCTAGTTCCGACTGGCCAATTTGACTTTTCTTCACCTGAGCCTTCTCTACAGCGCGTAACAATCGAGGTAAGGCTATCGGTTTGAGCAAATAATCAACGACATCCAACCGATACCCTTCCAAAGCGTACTCAGAATACGCTGTTGTTAAAATTGCCATAGGAGGATTTTCCAAGCATTCTAATAGTTCTAATCCAGAAATACCTGGCATATTGATATCTAAAAAAATCAAATCAACTGGAGCATCTCTCAGCTTTTTGCGGGCCTCCAAAGCTGAATAACAATGATCTGCAACAATAACTCCATCAATCTGTTCCAGATAAAAACGCATTCCCTCCACTGCTAGAGGTTCATCATCGACTATGAGACAAGTTAGTATATCCATCGTCATCAAAACTACACATAAATCAACAATCTAGCGCTATACGACTCAGCGCTGTGTACAATGTCCAACTGATACCTATCTGTGTATAAAAGATCCAATCTTTTTCGAAGATTGGATAGACCCAATCCAGAATTACCTTCATTCTTATTGACAAGATTACTTTTCGAAACCGAATTCTCCACAACAAAAACAACACGGTTCTCTTTCTGCTCCATTTCGGCCTTTACAAACCCCTTACTATCCTCTGGACGCGACACATATTTGAACGCATTTTCCAATAGGGTAAAAAACAACAATGGTGATATACGAACCTGTACATCTTCTATATTCCAGGATGTATCAATAACCAATCGATCATCCCAACGGACCCGTTCTATCTCAATAAAATTATCTATAAATGCTATTTCAGTTTTTAAATAGGTCGAATCCTTATTTCCTTCATAAAGTTGATACCTTAACATATCAGCATATTTCAACAACAAAGTGGAGGATTTTGCAACATTGCTCTGCATCAATATATGAATATGATTCAATACATTAAACATGAAATGGGGATTAATCTGTGCCTGTAATGCCGCAACCTGACTTTCCAAAAGATTTTTCTGTAAAACATGATGTTTTTCAGAGAGCTTAGCATGTTCATAGAAAAAACGTAATCCTCCAAAACCCAGATTCAATAACAACGCGATTGGAGTCGCATTAATAATAGAAAGCCAAAAGGTATCCCGAGGTTCACTATCCAATACGATAAAGCCCCTCTGTCCTAAAAAAAAGAGCAACTCTTCACAGAGGTACAATAAAACACCTTGTACCAAAGCCATGCTTACCAATACAAGCACGGTCCAATACCCTCTATTTTTACCAACAGCTTGAGGGAGTAGCAGGTTACAAAGAATATACGTGGATAGGATAAGCGCACCGAGTGGTACCATCACAGAGATGGTTTTCGAAAACAGGTCATGTTGCTGATAATCACTTACTGTCCAGATTACGGTAGTTATGATCAACCACAATAAACAAAACAGGGCATTAAAATGTCTAAGTCGTTCAGTTATCATAGTTCTTAACCAGGCATTTTGCGCTCTAATTTTTCAATTTTATGGTACAGCCCTTTAATCAACTTATACTGTTCCTGTTGAGTTTCATATAGCCCTTTAATCTGTTCCTCCAACAAAATGTCCATCTTTTGATGAAGACTCCGTATTTCCAGTTCGGCTTTCAAATTAACCAAGTAATCATTCTCTCCACGCATTCGATCCTTTTCCTCTTGTCTATTCTGGCTCATCATAATAATTGGTGCTTGCAAAGCTGCAACACAAGAAAGCACAAGGTTCATTAGAATAAAGGGATAAGGATCAAATTGTTCACTTTTCAGGGCAAGCGTATTAAATACAATCCACACCAACAACACGAAAATAAAAATAATGATAAAACGCCAACTCCCTCCAAATTGTGCGACTCGATCCGAAATACGCTGCCCTCTACTCAAGATTTCTTTGGGTGGATGCACCAAACGGTCTACAATAAGCGATTCCTCTTCCATAGTCTGTTTGACGATGTCATGCAGCTTCCGCATATTGTCATTATTCTTCTCAACGATTGCATCAATTTGCTTACGATTGCTCATGGATAGCTTTATATAGTTTTGAATTAAAGTTAGGGATTTAGCCTCAACTAACATAATAAAAAAATCGGGTAGCGCTTCAATTACACCACCCGATTTTTCACCCTATACAATGCGGTTAAGCAAATGCCTTATCCCCCTTTTTATATGGGAATTCACCATCATATCGACCAGGAATCTTAACATAACGAAGTGCTTTAGTACAGCCAAGTTCAGAGTTAAAGAATCCAGTAAGTGTCAATTGCTTAAACATGGTAAACCAGTGAGAAGGATCGTTTTCTTCCGAATGATAAAGCTCATTTTGTTTCACTTTATTCTTCTCACGGATTTCCTTTTGTTCTTCAGACTGCTTCTTGTTGAACTCACGTGCTTCCTTATCGAGTACTGCCGCAACCGCAGTGCGGTCTTCTATAGAAAGTTCACCGAAAGACTTCCCTTTCACCTCTTTCGCTTTAGCATCCAGAGAGGAAAATCCTTCTAAAAACACCTTTTGCTGCTTTTCCGTATAGCAATCTCTCACCATAACCGGAATAAAACTTCCGACACCTGCTTCCTTAGCACCCGGCGTGTCCGTAGGAGGTAAAATAGCATCAGCCAAATCCCCTAATCGCTCAAGGATATCTTTATCAAATAACGCTGCGACATCTTTAGACGCAGGTCGTGTACAACCTTCTAAAAATAGGTTAGCACCAATTACGGAACCACCCAAAATCATGGCTACACGTTGTATTGCTTCTCTTCTATTCATCTTTATCTATTTAAAATGTATAGTTTACTTCCCAACCCGGTCTATACGTACGTTTAACAAATTGATTCGCTTCATCAAAGTTTGTTACGCGCATATTATCATTATCCCAAAGTAATTTTAGGCTTCGACCAGGATATTTATTATCAATTTTCAAATCAGCACCACGGATAGCTAGATTAGCCATCAATAAAGCCTCTGTTAGCGGACCTGCAATTTCAAATGGAGATGACATTTCCATATTACCGTATCCGGCCAAACAGCCTTCAACCCATTGTGCCCAATGCCCATCTGCTCCGCCCTGTACCCTTGCATATTTTTCAGCAACTTTTTTATACTGCTTGGTCGTAGGTAACAATCGAGGATTCCTCGCATAAGTATCCGCTAATACCTTCCCCTTTGTACCGATAATGAGAATTCCGTTTCCGCCATCGCCAAACTTCTCATTGGCGCCCAACTCATCTGGTCGTGGAGGTTGTATACCTCCGTCCATCCAATGCACCTTTACGTCACCTTTTGTCTTTGCTGTTTTCGGAAAAGTCATTGTTACCGAACTCGATGGAGGACAAGATTCAGGAAAATATCCACGTTTGAACTCATCTACATACACCGAACCAACACTGGCCTGTACATCTTTAACGTACTGTAACCCATATATACTAAAAGGGGCTTCCAAATTATGACATCCCATATCCCCTAGTGCACCTGTACCGTAAGGCCACCAGCCTCTCCAGTTGAAAGGCACCAACTTATCAAAGTAGTCCGTATATGGAGCCGTACCCAACCATTTATCCCAATCCAAAGTCGATGGAACTGCTGCTTTCTGGGCAGGCCAAGCAATACCTTGAGGCCATACTGGTCTATCCGTCCAGGCATAGACCTCCACCAAATCACCGATCAGCCCAGCATCTATCCATTCACGCATCTGCCGAACACCATCACCTGAAGCTCCTTGGTTACCCATCTGCGTTACCACTTTATACTTCTTAGCCGCGTGAGTCAACGCCCGTGCTTCCCAAACATCGTGAGCCAATGGCTTTTGGACATATACATGTTTACCCAACTCCATTGCCGCCAAAGTCTGTATAGCGTGATTATGATCAGGCGTAGATATAGATACAGCATCAATATGCTGGCTCTCCTTATCTAACATCTCCCTGAAATCAGTATAGAATTTAGCCTTCGGGAACTTGTCAACAGAACCTTTTGCCCTTGCCTTATCTACATCACAGAGATAGGCAATATTCGCCTTATTACTTTGAAAAATCTTATTTACATCAGAACTTCCCATCCCCCCCACACCAATAGAAGCTACTTGCAACATATCACTAGGTGCGCGAAATCCAGGACCTCCGAGCACATGGCGCGGAACAATAGTCACACCGGCAGCTACCACCGCCGCCTTTTTAATAAAATCTCTTCTACTTTCGTTGTTCATAACAGAGTCCTATTAATATTATAAATTTCCTTTTTTAAGTTCGCTCACTGCATAATCTACTGCACGTGCTGTCAAAGCCATGTAGGTCAAAGATGGGTTCACACAGCCAGCAGATGTCATAGCTGCACCGTCGGTAACAAATACATTTAGAGCATCCCACACCTGATTATTACCATTCAACACAGACGTTTTTGGGTCTCTTCCCATACGAGCAGTTCCCATTTCATGGATACCTTGTCCAAGACCATATACATTGTCATAAGTTTTCACATCTTTAACCCCAATACTTTCCAACATATCCTTCATTTCATTTTGCATGTCTCTACGCATCTTGATTTCGTTATCTTTTATCTCTGCATCGATAGCAAGTATTGGTAGTCCCCACTTATCCTTCTTATCCTTATCTAATTTAATATGGTTTTCGTGATAAGGTAACATTTCACCAAAAGCACCAAATCCAACAGACCAATTCCCAGGCTCACAAATGGCATCTTTCCATGCCCCTCCTACACTCATCTCTGCAATCTCCCCAGACCAACGACCGCGGCTGGCAGCCCCCTGATAACCAAAGCCACGTACATATTCCCGTTGCTTATTATCACCTTCCACATTGACAAAACGCGGCACATACAGCCCAGTTGGCCGTCTTCCAAAAATATACTTATCCTCGTAGCCTTCTACTTTTCCACCAGCTCCACAACGGAAATGATGGTCCATCAAATTATGTCCTAATTCGCCACTACTACTACCTAACCCACCTTCCCAAACATCAGTAGCCGAATTCATCAACACCCAGGTAGAATTCATCGCCGAAGCACATACAAAAACAATCTTCGCATAATACTCATACGTCTGGTTCGTCTCCGCATCTAAGATTTCAACCCCTTTCGCTTTCTTCGTGTCTTTGTCGTATATTATCTTAGTAACAATAGAAAAAGGTCTCAACGTAAGATTACCGGTTTTGACAGCTGCAGGCAAAGTTGCAGATTGTGTACTGAAATATGCACCAAAATTACATCCCAACCAACATTGATTTTGAAATTGACAATTGACACGTCCTTTATGTGGTACAGTAATATTTGCAGTACGGCCCATTAAAAAATGACGCTTACCACCATATTCTTTCTGTAATCGTGCTGCCAAATCTTTCTCAACAATATTGAAAGGCATCGCCGGCATATAATCACCATCGGGAAGAGAGGCTACTCCATCGCGATTTCCAGATATACCAGCAAACTTCTCTGCATAACTATACCAAGGAGCAATATCCTTATAACGTATCGGCCAATCTACACCGTGACCATCCTTCAAATTTGCTTCAAAATCCAAATCTCCCAAACGATAAGACTGTCTTCCCCACATCAATGAACGTCCCCCCACATGATATCCTCTATACCAGTCGAAACGTTTAATTTCAGTATAAGGACTCTCTTTTTCGTTCACCCAATAGTCAAGATTTTTCTCATTCAAGGGGTAATCACGTTTTAGTACTGGATGGTCAGCAATCATTTCCTGAGTTCGCCCACCTGCATGCGGAAACTCCCAAGGATGCTTATTTGGCGAAGTATAATCCTTAACATGTTCAATATTACGTCCACGTTCCAGCATTATTGTCTTCAATCCTTTTTCTGTCAACTCTTTTGCGGCCCAACCTCCACTGATACCTGAACCTATTACAATTGCATCATATGTATTGTTTTCTACCATGACTTTAAATATTTTTTATTTAACAAACACTCTCTTTTTACTTAACTAAACTTTAGCTGCCGTTCCGACTTTCTCATCTTTGAAGAGCAGCATAAAAATCACCATTACCACCAATGCGATGCCTGCAGGAATAATCCAGGTCTGTTGCCAAAATGCTGCAATATTAGATTCTTGCAGATCTTTGTACATTTCACCAACATATCCAGCTACCCAAAATCCGATTAATTGTCCGACACCATAAGTAGCCAAGGTAATCAAACCTTGTGCGGCACTTTTATATTTTTCTCCAGCTTTACTATCCGTATAAATCTGTCCTGAAACAAAAAAGAAATCATAGCAGATACCGTGCAAAGCAATACCTAAAATCAACATAAAAGAAAGGTCTCCAGCATTTCCGTAGGCAAAAAGTAAATAGCGAACTGCCCAGGCCAACATTCCTACCAAAATGGTCTTTTTGAATCCAAAACGGGTAAAGAACAACGGTAAAAGCAGAAGAAATCCAACTTCTGAAATTTGACCAATAGTCATCTTCCCTGTTGGGTTTTCCAAACCGATTTGATCTAAAAAAGGATTTGCATTCTGATAATAAAAAGCAAGAGGAATACAAATCAGGATAGAGGAAATAAAGAAAATCAAGAAATTCTTATCTTTCAACAACTTAACAGCATCTAATCCGATAATTGAGGCAAATGAAGGCTTTTCATCAGCAGATGCTTTAACAGGAGGTGTTTTAGGCAGAACAAAAGAAAACAGTCCCAACACTAAAGAAGCAACTCCAGCCATCAAAAATGTATTTTTCAGAGCGCCTTGTGCAGAAGCCTCAGCCCCATCCCACTTAAACAGATAGCTTATTGATAACCCCGCGACAATCCAACCAATTGTTCCCCAAATACGAATTCCAGAAAACTGCTTCTCCGGATTAGACAACTGTCTAAATGACACGGAATTCACCAAAGACAACGTAGGCATATACAGAATCATATACGACAATACATAAGGGTAAAATACAGTAACATCAGGCGCTTGATACATTTGATACATCAAAATAGCCCCGATTAAATGTAAAACACCTAATATCCGTTCCGCATTAAAATAACGATCCGCTATCATTCCAATAATAAATGGAGCAATGATAGCCCCTAGGGACTGTGTTGAAAACACATTTGCAATTTCGAATTGCCCTGCGCTCAGGTTTTTGATAAGGAATGTTCCCAATGTAACAAACCAAGATCCCCAAATAAAAAATTCAAGGAACATCATAAACGATAGTTTGACTCTCGTAGTTGAATTCATAAGTTTAAATTGATTAGAAATTATCGACTTCTCTGTAGGCTTTGACCAAAGCGTCTTCCCCTTCTTTCCCCCCTTTGGACATGCCATGCTCCATCCCCACTATACCTTTGTATCCTTTGTTATGAAGCCATTTAAATACGTTTTTATAATTTATCTCTCCCGTTGTGGGTTCTTTACGTCCCGGATTATCTCCAACTTGGACATAAGCGATTTCAGTCCAACATTGATTCATAAAATTGATTAGGTTGCCCTCATTTTTCTGCTGATGATAAGCATCGTACAAAATCTTACACGATGGACTATTTACCGCTTTACATATTTCATACGCTTGATCGGTAAATCGTAAGAACAAATCAGGAGTATCACTGAGCGGTTCCAAAACCATTGTGATTCCATGAGGCTCAAGCAATTCAGCCCCACGCTTCAACCCCTCAATTACATTTGCAGTCTGCACACCGATTGGAAGACGTCGTTCATAATCTCCAGGAACAACTGTAATCCACTTTGCATTCACTCGTTTTGCGACCTCAATCGAGTCTCGGCATCCCTTTAGAAAAATATCAACGTGTTCCTGTTTACCAGCGGCAAGGGTATTAGCACCATTTCCACCTTTAGGGACTACAAAAACCCCCATACGCATCCCTAACTTGGCCAATAGCTCTCCGACTTTCTTTTGTTCATCGACCGTTCTTCCAGGCATTCCATTATCTTCAATACTCCGAAAACCTAAATCGTGCATGTATTTTATCTCATCAAGAAAATTCTTACCAGCACTAGCGCTAAACATCCCCTGGTGCGGGCCATAGTCAAGGCGGAAAGGAGCACCCAACTCCGTATACTTCTCCTTTATAGCAGCCTGAGAGACCACTGGAGTCAACAAACTACTGCCAAACAGCAATCCTGAGTTTTTTATAAAATCAGATCTCTTCATTATTTTATTAAAAGGTTTATGCGTTGATTACTTAATAAATATAGTTATTAAATCCCGAGCTTTGTAATTCTTTAAAAGTATTATCCTCAAAATAAACGATATACACTTCCACATTCTTGCGCTTATTGGCAAAACGAATAGCTTCTTTCGGTGTTAAACTCATAAAATAATTATCCAGTGCATCAGCTTCCATCGCTGTTTTTGCAATTACTGTAGCACTTACAATACTACTCTGCAAAGGCTGTCCCGTTAATGGATTCATATGATGAGATATCATCTTTCCATTTACTTTACGTTGTTGTTCGTAGACTCCCGAACTCGTAATAGCATTATTGCACATCTTCACCCGTAGCATTTTTCCTTTAGCAATGTGTGCCGGTCGGTACAGCTCCACCACAAAAGGTCCGTCCGTCTTACTTCCCAATGATCGTATCTCACCTCCCAGCTCCACCAAAAAATCCTTAATACCCCTACTTGTCAGATGAGCTGCTAATACATCTACAGAATATCCTTGGGCAATCCCATTTAAATCGATAGAAACATTATGCGCTCGTTTCGCCAACCTATTACCCTTTACTTCCAGTTTCTTCATTCCGATAATCTGCCGTACACTATCTATTGCTTCTTGGCTCGGAACACTCTTTACTCCATCGACTCCAAATCCCCAAATCTTCACGAGCGGGTATACTGTAATATCAAAATAACCACGGGTATCCTGATACGTCTTCCAACTAGCATGAACCACTTTTGCCATATGTTCGTCCATAGTCACCTCAGACACATTAGGACTGTTAAACTGGCAAATAATAGAGTTTGCATCGTAGAGCGACATCGATTGGTCTATTACCCTTAACACACTATCGATTTCCCGCTTTGAAATCCGCTCCTCACCATAATATTTAATTTGATAGGTAGTCCCCTGTGCTCTTCCAAACAATATATGAGATTCTTGTCCATAAAGAGAAGCAGTCAGTATCACAAAACAGAAGAAAAAGCTATATCTAAGTATCCCAACATAAGTTAGGGAACAAAAAAACAACCGATGGATAGCTTTGACCGACATGTTCAAAAATTAGATATACAAGCCCGTATTAATACCCGGTACTGCCACAGGATATAAACCGTCAGCATCTGGCAAAGGGCGAGGCAAGGCATCCCAAGCGTAACGCTCCGGCATAATAGAAATATTCGACTGAATGGCTTTCTCCCAGGTCACAACCGTCCCTGTATAACATGCGATACGACCTATAATTCCGGTCAATGTACTATAAGCACCATACTCTGCATTATCAAACTTGTATTCTCCCTTCGCAATTGCAGCAAATAATTCGACATGTTCTTGGCGATAAGGATTTGGATTACCTTTCGCATCATGACTATAGATTTCTTTACCATTGGCATCCCACAGCACTGCTTTATTACCGGCAGACAAATAGACCCTACCCTT
>JBEBQJ010000077.1:0-21832 GCA_040395455.1 Sphingobacterium yanglingense
TTTCAATTTCTGCTAACCTAATATATTGAGTAAAAGTGATTTAAAGAATACCTAACCTAAGGTATTTTTAAATTTCAGGGATTTTCGGGTATAACTTATTGATAATTAGGGTTATAATTTTATCTAAAAAATGAATTTTTAGTATACTGAACCGCTAGATAAAGGGATTGTAACAGGTTTTTGATGAATATTGAGATTCAATAAAAAAAGCCTCAGCGATTTGCTGAGGCTTTTTTGGTGGTGCCAGCTGGATTCGAACCAGCGACACAAGGATTTTCAGTCCTTTGCTCTACCAACTGAGCTATGGCACCTTTTTTTGCAATCCGTTTTACCGTTCTTGCGATGCAAATATAGCTTCTCTTTTTGGATTCTAAAACATTTAAACAAAAAAAAATGCGATATATCTACAATCGGTTGATTTTGATAGAGATAAAATTACACGAAATAAACACAGGGATAAATGATTTTAGGGTATCTTTGCACTTTATTAAAATAGTATGAGTAAAAAAGGAAGAGTATTAGTGGCTATGAGTGGGGGGGTGGATAGTTCGGTAGCGGCTGTAATGCTACACGAACAAGGTTATGAAGTGATTGGGATAACCATGAAGACTTGGGATTATGCGAACTCTGGAGGTACGTCCAAGGAAACCGGATGCTGTAGCTTGGATAGTATTAATGATGCGCGATCTCTGGCTGTAAATTATGGTTTTCCCCATTTTATTTTAGATATCCGGAATGAGTTTGGTGATTACGTAATCGATAATTTCGTAGACGAGTATATCGCTGGGCGTACGCCCAATCCCTGTGTATTGTGTAATACCCACATCAAATGGGAGGCACTCATTAAAAGGGCAAATAAGCTAGACTGTGAGTTTATAGCTACAGGGCACTACGCCAATATCCGTCAGCACGATAATGGTCGTTACGTGATCTCTAAAGGGCTAGATGAGCACAAAGATCAATCTTATGTTCTTTGGGGGGTTACACAAGAGAATCTTGCCCGTACACAGTTCCCATTGGGAGGTTTCCATAAATCGGAGATTAAGCAGATGGCATTGGATATGGGGCAAAAGGAACTGGCCAATAAATCGGAGAGCTACGAAATCTGTTTTGTTCCGAACAACGACTATAGAGAGTTTCTGAGACATAAAAAGCCAACTTTGGATCAAGAGATCGGTCCGGGTAATTTTTTGCTCTCTGATGGCACCGTAGTAGGACAGCATATCGGATATCCTTATTTCACGATTGGACAGCGTAAAGGGTTGGGGATTGCTTTAGGCAAGCCTATGTTTGTCATTGAGATCTTGCCAGAGAGTAACTCTGTCGTCTTGGGTGAAGAACACGAGCTGGAGCGTTCGCAAGCTTTTGTCCGCAATATCAATTTAGTAAAGTATGCCTCTTTGGAAGAACCTATGGAGGCGATTACCAAAATCAGGTATAAAGATGCAGGAGCTATTTCTACCTTGACACAGCTTGGAGATATGATGCAGGTCGACTTTCCACATGCGGTCAAAGGAATTGCACCGGGGCAGTCCGCTGTTTTCTATGAAGGCAATGATTTGTTGGGTGGAGGCTTCTTAATGAAGTAACATATAACTCAATAAAAGATTCTTTCGAGATTCTTATAGTAGAAAACCCTCCAAGTTTGTATCCTGGAGGGTTTTCTCGTGTTATATCTAAGTAGGGGAAACTTAGAGTTTACTTTCTTTTTTTACCTTACGTTTAGTCACAGGTTTCAGCAATTGTTTTGCCTCATACTGTCTTTCAAGATACTTGATGATTTCGGTAGCTATATCTTTGTTCGTAGCCTTCTCAATACCTTCGAGTCCTGGCGATGAGTTCACTTCCAGTATCAACGGTCCTCGTGTAGAGGGAAGCATATCTACCCCAGCCATAGTAAGTCCCATGGCTTTTGCAGCAGCTACAGCAGTTTCTCTTTCCTTACGGGTCAATGTCACAATTTCGGCAGTCCCCCCTCGGTGCAGATTGGAGCGAAATTCCCCCTCTTTTGCAGTGCGTTTCATGGCACCTACGACTTTTCCATCAACTACGAAAGCGCGTATGTCCGTTCCTTTTGCTTCTTTAATGTACTCTTGGATGAGAATATTATTACCCAGCCCATAGAATGCTTCTATTACAGACGAAGCTGCTTTTTTAGTTTCGGCCAATACTACACCGATACCTTGCGTGCCCTCCAATAGCTTGATGACGAGAGGCGCCCCACCGACCATATTAATAAGGTCATCGACATCTGAAGTAGTTCGTGCAAAACCAGTAATAGGGAGGCCTAATCCAGCACCAGAAAGAATCTGCATACATCTCAGCTTATCCCGTGATCGCGTAATAGCCTGACTCGGATTTGCAGATATCACATCCATGACTTCAAATTGACGTACGATAGCTGATCCATAAAAAGTGACCGAAGCACCGATTCGTGGTATAATAGCATCGATATCCGTTATGTTTTCACCCCTATAATGGATGCTTGGTTTCCCTTGTTGTATTCCTACATAACACTTGCTATGGTCCATCACAATGCACTCGTGACCTCTCGATTGAGCGGCTTCAACGAGACGTTGCGTGGAGTATAAGTTTTTATTTGTAGATAGTATTGCTATTTTCACGAATGTGCGTATTTAAAATATAAAACAAATGGGTAGGCTAAAGGTTTGATTAAAAGCTATTTCTAGCAAGCCCTTTTTTAGAAACATCAACGAGAAATTTTCCGCTGATGAAGTTCCTCCCCAGTAGCATCGGGTAGGACATCGATGACCGATCTCTCAGTGATAGCTTGATATCAAAGAGCTGATCAAACATACGTATTTTAGTCAAAAATATATGGCGCGTTTCGGTTTGGCCAAAAGAGCTTTTGACGACACGCTCCCTGTGGACGGGGAAGGTCAGGGTTAAAATCTCCTCTTCCTCCAAGTGTGGCTTAATATGACAGTTGATGAACCGATGCCCTTCTTTTTCTATGATTTCGAAGTCTTCGCAATGCAACACCGAGGTCTCGGCCCCGGTGTCGATTTTTGATTCTATATTGTACATCCCCAGTTCGGGAAGGTCCACGATCTCATATCTGCCTATTGTCAGCTTTTCTTTCACGCAGCTTATTCGTAGATAAATGTGCCATAAGGAGAGTTGATAGTGACTTGTTTTTTATCACTTTCTTCCACTCTTCCAATAATTTGAGCTGGTATACCGAAAGATTCTGAAATCTGAATAATGTCGGCAGCTATCTCTTCGGGGACATATAGTTCCATACGGTGTCCCATATTGAATACCTTATACATTTCCTGCCAATCGGTGTTAGATTCCTTTTGAATCAGGTCAAACAACGGCGGGATCGGAAATAGGTTATCTTTGATAACATGCACATGGTCTACAAAATGAAGAACCTTAGTTTGGGCTCCACCAGAACAATGTACCATTCCGTCGATTTGCTTTCTGTATTTGTCTAGTATAACTTTGATGACAGGTGCATAGGTACGGGTAGGAGAGAGCACAAGCTTACCAGCAGTGATTTCTTCACCTGTTTCTACCTTTACAGTATCGGTCAGCGCTTTACTTCCTGCAAATACCAAGTCATAAGGAACCGCAGGGTCAAAGCTTTCCGCATATTTCTCTGCGATATATTTGCCGAATACATCGTGACGGGCAGAGGTAAGGCCATTCGATCCCATACCTCCATTGTACTCTTTCTCATAGGTCGCTTGTCCATAGGACGCTAATCCAACAATGACATTTCCGGCTTTGATATTGTGGTTAGAGATTACATCCTCACGTTTCATGCGACAGGTGACCGTACTATCTACAATAATGGTGCGTACTAGGTCTCCCACATCTGCTGTTTCTCCTCCTGTAGAATATATACCTATTCCCAGTTCACGTAGTTCAGCAAGGATTTCTTCCGTCCCATTGATGATTTCTGCAATGACTTCACCAGGGATATTGTTTTTATTACGACCTATCGTAGATGACAATATGATATTATCGATTGCGCCTACACAGAGTAGGTCATCTAGATTCATGATGATGGCGTCCTGCGCGATACCTTTCCATACAGAGATATCACCCGTTTCCTTCCAATAGACGTAAGCTAAGGAGGATTTAGTACCGGCACCATCCGCGTGCATGATGTTACACCAATTCTCGTCTGCTCCCAGAATATCAGGAATTATTTTGCAGAAAGCTTTTGGATATAAACCTTTATCGATATTCTTTATCGCATTGTGTACGTCCTCTTTTCCAGCGGACACACCTCTTTGATTGTATTTTAAATCTGACATCTTGCCACAAAAATAAACATTGCTTATGATTATAACTAAAGTTTTTCGGTAAGTATTCGTTTTTTAACCCAAGCAGTACAACTGCTGCCAATACAGCGGTATAGGGAGAACTAAAGTCATTGTTTTTTTACATACTTGTACCTGATACGCTGAGGTAATTTAAGCCGCGACAGTCTATTGCTGTGATTCCATCTCAAATACCGAATCTATTTTCCAATTCGGTTTATCCTTGGATGCAGCTACTGCCAGTCGGTCACAACGCTCATTTAATGGATGTCCGGCATGTCCCTTGACCCATACTAATTTTACGTCATGTATCTTATAGGACTGCATTAGGCGTAACCATAGGTCCTTATTTTTTTTGCCTTCAAAATTCTTTTTTATCCAGCCGTGGACCCATTTTTTGTCTATTGCATCGATTACATATTTGGAATCTGAATAGATAGTGACTTTTTGCCGATGGTTTTTGAGCGCTTCCAGTCCAATGATTACTGCCAAGAGCTCCATCCGGTTGTTGGTGGTCTTACGAAAACCTCCAGAAAACTCTTTTTCTATAAGTTTACCGTGAAACTCGGGGTTACTGCCCGTATAGATAGTTCGTAATATCGTACCATATCCTCCTGGACCAGGATTTCCGCTAGAAGCACCGTCTGTATAAAGTTCTATCATCGGCGCAAAAATACATTTATTAGGTGGACTTCAAAAGGAAGTAATTGCTAATTTTAGGGTTATGGCATATATTGACTATGAAGTGCCACAACCCTAATTATTATTTACTGCTTATTTCTACTTTGCCCTCTTTCCCTGGAGACCCCGAGTAGATTTGCCCTTGTGGCAGACCTCGTAGGCCAGGAGAAGATAACGCTATTCGAGAGTAAATATTTGATATTTCTGATGTTGGTGTTACGTGTAGTCCACCTGGTGAGACATCTACAAAAAGATAATTCTTTTGTTTTTTATTTGTTGTCTGTGGCGCTATGCCTGACGGTTCATAGACGAGCTTCACATTTCCTGCATCCCCATTTGGATAGGTCCGTGTCCCATTATTGGCATCTTGGCCTCGAGCGATCACATACAGCGAACCTAATTTTGCAAAATTGATATCAATATCAAAGTTAGAAGCATTGTTTTGTGCTCCCTGTCCAGAGATAAAGGCTCTATCACCGATCTCCGCATGTTTGACAATCAGTTTGACATCTTTCTTTCCATAAAATTGAAGGGACGATCTGTCTTTCATGATCAACGTATCAATATAAATAACAGTTGAAGAGTCGCGGTCGTTGAAAATTTTCTTCTCCTTTTTGTTGAGTACTAGTTTTTCGAAACGCAGTTCGTTGGTCTGTCCAATTGCAATGGAACATAGCGCAATCATGAAAGCGATAAGTCCCGTTTGTTTGTTTACTTTCATCTGTTTGTCTTTTTGTTATTAATAATTATTCCCCTTTACAAAAAGGGAATCTTACTTTATCATACAAGTTAGACTGCAGTTAGGTAGCTAAAGATTAATTTGGCTGTTTTTTCTGATGCACCTGGAGAACCTAACTTTTCCGCTAATACGTCATAGTTCTCTAAAATATCATCTCTGTGTTCCTTCTCCGTGAGGATTTTTCCGATTTCATCCCGTATTTTTCCTGGGTTACAGTCCTCCTGTATCAATTCGATTACAGATAGATAATTGTTTATTAGATTGACTAGAGCTATAAATTTTACCTTGACCAGCTTGCGGGCTATCCATACGCTTATGGCATTGGCTTTGTAGACAACCACTTGCGGTACCTTTAATATACCGGTTTCCAATGTAGCCGTACCACTGGTAACAACTGCTGTTTCTGCATTTTTTAGTAGGTCATAGGTTTGGTCAAATACCACTGGTATTTCCAAATCCCCAATATAGTTTTGGTAGTAAGAGCGCTCAAAGTTTGGGGCGCCTGCGATAACTAATTGATGTTTAGGAAACGCATAATACAGCTCGATCATGTTGGGCAATATCTGTTCGATTTCCATTTTGCGGCTCCCCGGGAGGAGTGCGATGATGGCGGCTTCCGTGAGTCCATTGTCTGTCCGAAAATCGGGATTGAACGAATAGTTACTGATTGCGTCCAGTAGCGGGTTGCCCACATAGTCTACTTTCATCCCAAACCGTTTATAAAAATCAACCTCAAAGGGGAGGATACAGAACATATGGTCTACTATTTTCTTTATTTTATGAACCCGACCTTGGTTCCATGCCCATATTTTTGGAGATATATAATAGCAGGTCTTTATTTGTTGCTGTTTGGCAAATGATGCTATTTTTAAGTTAAAACCAGGGAAGTCGATAAGAATGACTGTATCTGGATGATAGTCGAGGATGTCTTTTTTTACAGCCTGTAAGTTTTTACGTATAGCCCCGAGATTCTTAATGACTTCTACAAAACCCATAAAGGCCATCTGTGAGGTATGTATCAGGGCATCTTGACCTGCTTCCTGCTGCATTCTATCTCCACCTACAATCTTGAATTCAGCGTTTGGGTCTTCATTTTTTAAGGCTTTAATAAGGTTTGCACCGTGCAGATCTCCTGATGTCTCTCCCGCTATAATATAGTACTTCATGTGTATATCCTCTGTTTATGTATAAGCACCACTTCATCGATACAGATTGTATTTTTGACAAATACCTTATCCGCATTGCAAGAGCGGTGAGTTTTTTAAAGGTTAAAGATAAGTATTCTTTATTTAAGGATGTCTTTCACTGTTCGATTCCATATGATTTGAGCCCAGAGTTTTCTTTTTTTCTTCATAGGCAGGGTATAGCGAAATAAAAAAAAGGCCAACTGATGCTGGCCTTTTTATAAAGAGTGTATTTATATCTAAATTCCCAGTTCTACTTGGAACATACCTCCCCAGGAATTTTTATTATGTGCATTATTGTAAGCGCCATCTTTGACCGTATAGTTGGCATTGAGCTGGAATTTGAGACGGTGCGCTTTCATGTATTTTGTCAGTCCCAGTTCAAGAACTTCTGTCTGTACTTCGAATGCTGAGATTTGTTGATGCGGTTTGAGATAAGTGTATCGACCCGCTATTTCGTAACCGTGATTCAATAGGTAGGACGTCTGCTGATTCAATCCCCATCCCTTGTAAGCATAGGTATCCTCCGGTTTGTCGCCCGTTGTTTTGTTCAAAGGGTTGTCTACGTCACGTCGCATGTATTCAGCCTGATATGCAAATCCCTGATATTTAAAGATAGCATCTGCGAAAGCTGTTTTTAAGGTAAAAGGATCCTGCACATACTTACCAGTTTGTCCACCTTCACGTACAGTGCGGTCATTGTAGCTATATCCACCACCAATCGATAGCTTTGGAGTAACTTCCCGCTCAATATCTCCTTCGGAATAGTCCCCTCCATTTTTAAATTCTCCTAAAGGCAAAAATTCAACACGCCCAGTGTAGGCTAGTCCATCGTCTGTGGAGTTTGCCGGCCTGCCTTCACCAGTTGAAATTGCAGCCTTAGCATTGATAGGCATTGCTCCTAATTTTTTGCTTAAATTGAAGCTAATTCCGAAGTCACGGTCGACCGTAAAATTACTGTTCACCAAGGATCTGTCGGCAAACTGTAGCGAGCCTGAGGAGTTTACCCGTTGTCTGTTTCCTGGGAGCTTATTCTGCCCAAAAGAGATGTAGAAGTCATCCGAGAAATTGTAAAAGATAACCGCGTCACGCACGATATTAGGTACCCCTGTGTCGTCAAAGTCCTGGTCGCTCCGTGTGAAAGCCAACTGTACCGAATAAGATATTTTTGGGGTATAAATATAACCGTCCATCCGCATACGTAGCCGGCGTATTCTCGCGTCAAATTTTCCGTTGTTTTCGCCATCCAATACATTGCTATAGCCCAGCCTGTTCTGCATTCTGAACCTAAAGTTAGTATAGAAGAGGGAATCTTTGGAAGTATATTGAATCCCTTTAAAATTGAGGATAGTAGCACGGTCATCCCGTTCCTGGGCTTTTAATGCACCAAGACCTAGGAATAAGAACAAAGGCGTTGCTATTAAAGCTTTTTTACGAAAAAAATACGTTCGAAAATTGGGGTACTGCATTGTTATCTTTAAATTTAAAATCTAATTTGGGACTGCGGTGTTAAGTCTTTAGGTCTTAACATTAACTTTACGCAAATATAAGATTAATGAATTGAGGACAAAGGCTTAATGTTCAAGGTAATCATTTCATAATACTTAATTAACATTGGCTTAACATTAATGTTAGGTTATCTGCTTTTTGGGGACTAAAATCGTTGCATTACAACATGAGAAAAATCATCCATGTAGATATGGATTCATTTTATGCCTCCGTCGAGCAAAGGGATTTTCCCGAACTACGGGGCAAGCCCATTGCCGTGGGTGGTTCGCCCGATGGACGAGGAGTGGTCGCGACCTCTAGTTATGAGGCTCGGCGTTTCGGTGTCAAGTCTGCGATGTCATCGAGGCAGGCACTACAGCTCTGTCCTGATATTATATTTGTATATCCCCGATTCGATGTCTATAAGGAGGTCTCCATACGTATCCGCGAGATTTTTAGACGATATACCGATCTCATTGAACCACTTTCCTTAGATGAAGCTTATCTAGATGTAACAGAGGACAAGAAGGGGATAGGTTCGGCTATAGATATCGCTAAAGAAATAAAGGCAGCAATCAAGGGCGAGCTTAATCTGACCGCTTCTGCTGGAGTTTCGGTCAATAAGTTTATAGCAAAGATCGCTTCAGACTATAACAAGCCCGATGGATTGACTTTTATCGGCCCTTCAAAAGTTGTTAGATTTTTGGAAGCTCTGCCTATTGAACGTTTTTTTGGAGTGGGCAAGGTGACTGCCGAAAAAATGAAAGGAAAGGGGATACATTCTGGGCTTGATCTCAAATTATTTTCCGAAGCGCAGCTTATAAAGGATTTTGGCAAGTCAGGGAGCTTTTTTTATAATATGGTCAGAGGCAATGATGACCGTCCCGTGCGCCCCAACCGTGTAGCCAAATCTATCAGTGTAGAGGATACTTTCGAGCGCGATATCTTTGATCTCGATCAGATGAAGGAAGAATTAGACTTACTTTGCTTAAAACTGAGTAACAGAATCGATTTAAAATCAGTGTCAGGGAGAACTTTGACCTTAAAGGTAAAGTTTTCTGATTTTACTTTATTGACAAGAAGTTATACCGGTGTGCATTTCTTGTCCAGTTATCAACAGTTGAAAGAAGAAGCAGGATTACTTTTGGACAAAGTCGATTTTGAAGACCGTAAAGTGAGGTTATTGGGCGTTACAATATCCAATTTTTTCGAACACGAGTTTGATAGCCCGAGGAATGGCCAGTTGAGCTTGTTTGATGATAGCAATTATAGACCCGTATAAAAAAAGCGCGCTAGATCTTTAGGATGCTAACGCGCCAATATTTTTTATTTTGGGGCTTTTTCAGTGAAGCTACAGCCGCAGCCCTTGCCACAGCCACCACTTTGTGTTTTCGATGGCCAGAATTTTTTAACCATAAATACGATTGCAATAATAAAAACAAGTGCTATTATAGCGTATTGAATGTACATCATAGCTTAAATATTTATTTTAACAGTTGATACGCAATCAAGGCAGCGATATAGGCTAGGCCCGTCATAAAACCTGCTTGGATTAACGTCCATTTCCAGGATCCCGTCTCCCTCTTAACAACGCCAATTGTTGCCATACATTGCATTGCGAATGCATAAAATAATAAAAGCGAGATACCCGATGCAAGATTATAGGTGGGCTGACCTGTATTACGGTTGATTTCGGATTTCATACGGGTGAAGAGTGTCTGTTTTTGTTCATCATCTTCGATGTCCAGATCTTCTCCCAGTGAATAAACCACAGCTACCGTTCCGACGAATACTTCCCGTGCCGCAAATGAGGCTATCAGGCCGATTCCTATCTTCCAGTCATAGCCTAGAGGTCTGATTGCTGGTTCAATCCCTCTACCTAGATACCCTAGATAGGAGTATTCCGTTTTATAGGCAGAGATTTCATCTGCTACCTGCTCTTCAGTAAAGTGCGGATTTTCCTGTGTGATATATTTTTCTGGATCCGAAAACTTGTCGTTCGGACCAAAGTTGCCTAATACCCAAAGGATGATGGATATGGCTAGAATAATCTTACCAGCACCGAATAAAAAGCTGGAAGATTTTTCCCATACCGTATTCAGGACGTTTTTCCAGTCCGGCATTTTATAGGTCGGCAATTCAAAAATCAGGTATGAGTTACGTACCGATTTAATAACCTTGTTGAGGATTAATGCCGAGAATAGAGCTGCTACGATACCAAGGATATACATCGCAAATAAAACTATCCCTTGTATATTGAATCCTAGAAAGTCAGTGTCCGGTATTACCAAGCCTATGATCACCACATAAATAGGCAATCGGGCCGAACAGGTCATAAACGGGGTTACCAACATCGTCAGGAGACGCTCTTTGGGGTTTTCTATATTGCGGGCAGACATCACAGCGGGTATAGCGCAGGCTACGCCGGACATTAATGGGATTACCGATTTTCCATTCAGTCCAAATGGTTTTAACCAACGGTCCATCAAAAAAACTACGCGGCTCATATATCCTGTTTCTTCCATCAAAGAGATGAAAAGGAATAAGATAATGATTTGCGGTAAGAAAATAACAATACCTCCGATTCCTGCTATGACTCCATTCACCATGAGGTCTGCCAAGGGACCTTCAGGGAGTATGGTAGCAGTGGATTGACCCAAACTTGCAAAAAGCTCGTCTACCCCATCCATCAATGGTCCAGACCAGGTGTAAATCGCTTGGAAAATCAAAAATAACAGTCCAAAAAAGATGATATACCCGTATACGGGGTGAATTAGGATGTTATCTATTTTTTCTGTGATACTAAGTTTCTTATTCTCTTTTTTCTCAAGTATCGGCTTTAGATCGTTGTTGATTTTTTCCTGGCGAAGGATTGCTTCAGCTTTTTGTAGCTGCTGTATGTTGATACCATATTGACTTCTTATGGCAGACAGTTTGTTGTTTTCCTCTTCCGACAAGACTTTTATGTCTTCTTGTGCCAAATATTGCCAAGTCCGGTATTCGGTTTCCAATGGAAATATTTTCTTGGCATCGTCTAGCGGCTGTTGGTAGGCTACAGGAAGCTGTAGGCTATTGAAGTAAGGTGTCGGTTGTATATCAAAATTTTGGATCAGGTTATCTATTCCTTCTCCAGTGCGTGCATTTGTTTTGAAAACAGTAGTCTTTAGGTAGTTTTCTAACCCCGCATGATCGATCTGGATACCCTTATCTTCAAGTTCATCCATCATGTTCAGGACGAATATTGCGGGTAGCCCAGATTCCCGTACCTGTTGGTAGAGCACGATCCCCCGGTTTATTGTACTCGGTTCGGAGACGACTACGACAAGATCAGGAGCACCATTCACGTTTTTACTGGTCAGCGTATTAAAGACGACTTCTTCGTCCAACGAATTAGGAAATAGGGTATATGTACCCGGTAGGTCGATGACCTTATACTCTTTGTCTCCCTTTTTTGCTGTCCCTACTCTTTTCTCGACAGTAATTCCAGGATAGTTTCCTACTTTTTGGTTGAGCTTGGTAATACGGTTGAACAGGGACGTCTTGCCTACATTGGGATTCCCTAATAATGCTATTGTCTTATTCTTCATTATATTTTATTTGCCAGAATTAAAGCTGCTTCTGACTTTCTGATTGCTATTAAGGTATTGTCTTGAATAATGTTAATACAGATGGGGCCATGCAACGGGGCTTTATGCTTGATTTGTATGGCAGTACCCGGGGTAAAACCCAATTCGTAAAACTTGGCCGGCAGATCATCTTTTTCAAAAGAGTGAATAATCGCCTTTTCACCTTTTTTTAGTTTATCCAGTGAGATTTTATTTTGCATTATTTTTGTAACTTTAGATGATTTCAATACCTCGAAATCCCCCAAATATAGGTAAAAGGAGTGAATGTAGAGGTGTTGGTTCTGTCACATAGTTGTTTTATTTAGATTTATTAAAAGTATGGGTATTGAGGATCGGATCAAGACTAGTCGATTTCAGGATGATTGGCATAAGGCCACGATTAATGTTCTTTTTACTAACAATTGGTTGACTAATCTATTGGAAGAGAGGGCGAGTAGGATGAGTATTACCCTGCAACAATTTAATGTGCTTCGGATTTTACGTGGTCAATACCCCAAGCCAGCTTCCAATGCTACTATCCGCGAACGTATGATAAATAGTACACCTGATATTTCAAGGTTGGTAGAACGTATCGTGACCAAAGGGTTGGTGACCCGTACTAAGAATAAAACTGACAAACGGGCCGTAGACCTCCTTATTACAGAAAAAGGCCTCCAACTCTTAGAAGAATTAGAGGCCGATATGAATCTTTCTACGATATTATCCGAAAATCTTACTACTCAAGAAGCGCAACTTTTGAGCGACTTATTGGACAAAATGCGCGGCGAAGTTTAATCCAGACGGTTAATGCTGATGGCCCTTGTGGTCATCATGCTTAGGCGTTTCGTCTTTACTATGGTCATGACTGTGATCATGTCCGTCATGCTTGTGGTCATGTGTTCCATCCGTATGCTCATGGTCGTGATCGTCGTGGTTATGACCGTCATGATTATGGTGCTCATGTCCATGTGTGCCATGGCTGTGGTCGTGTGGCAACAAGAAAGTGGTGAGTGATACCGCCAAGCCTAAGAATACCGCAGCCATTTTCTTCTTATTAAATTTGTGGTGATCTGCAGAACCTGATTCGAATAATATAGTCGTCGAGATATGTAAGAATATACCGATTACTACAGCCATTATTTTATCAAAATGCTGAGATATATTTCCGATTTCTCCCTCACTTAATACAGAACTTGTGATAAATCCTAAGGGAGTCATTGCCGCAAAGATTACAAGCATAATGATGATAGTCTGTTTTTTTACCGTAGAACTCAATAGTAAACTACCTAGTGCAAATGCCGCAGGTATATGGTGTATTGCGATACCAAATACAAGTTTCGTCTGCTGTCCTGATATGAGTGGCATCCCTTCCAGAAATGCATGAAGACATAGGCTGATCATAATCCCTAACGGAAAACCAGTGTTTTCATGGTGATGTATATGTCCATGTTCTATTCCTTGCGAGAACTGTTCCAAGAGCAATTGGAATATAAAACCGCCTAGAATATACAGACCGATTACTTCCGGACTGGTTGTGTTCGCATGATAAACGTGGGGAATCAGGTGTAATACCGTAATAGCAAATAGATAGGCTCCACTGAAGGAAAGTATCAACTTGAGATAACTTGTATTATCACGTTTGACAAAAAATACCGCCATACCACTGATGAAGGCAGATAAAAATAAGATAGCTACGATTAAAGTAAAGCTCATATAGTATTATGTTGTTGGAATTGTTTCCTTAAAAAAAGACGGTACAAACCGTTTGAAGAGATTGCCGTTGAGGATACCGATCAGGCTTCCGAGTAGGGCACCGCAGAGGATATCAAAAGGGTAGTGTACTCCGACATAGATCTGTGAAACTGAAATAAGAGAAGCCCATAGTATACATAGCCATAGGGTATGCTTCCATTTCCGTCTGAATAGTACGATCCAGAAAAATGCCATTGCAAAATGGTTGGTGGCATGGGAGCTGGTGAAACTGAATCCAGAGCCACATCTGACACGTACATTAATGTCATGTTTGAACTCAATATCGTTGCAGGGGCGTATACGTTTGACGTTTTTCTTAATGAGGTGAGAAGATATCGCATCCGACATCCCTGCGTTAATTAAAGTACAAAGGACAATCAGAATTCCTAGCTTGCCATAATGTTTGATAAAGAAGATAACAACAAACAAGTAGAGAGGGGCCCAGGTGAAAGGATTACGTAAAATAGGTAATAGCCAGTCAAAAAATGGGTTGCTTAATCCTTGGTTTATCAGCAAGAATATTTCTTTATCTAGATCAATGATTTGTTGCCACATAAGTTTTTTATTTTGTGTATGAAAAGCTAAAAATACATTAATTGATATGAAACGTAAAATAGTATTTCATTATTAAAATACACAAAGTTGCAACAAAGGTATGTTTTTAATTTTATATCCAAACAAGATACTTGTATTTATTTCGGAATAGCTTATTTTTACGGTTCACTATAATTGATTTCGTATATGACTTTAATAAAATCTATTTCGGGTATCCGTGGTACTATTGGAGGCCGTGCCGGAGAAGGATTGACACCTATTGATATTGTCAAATTCACGGCGGCTTTTGGTAATATTCTTATGCAGAAGACTGGTCTTAAGAAGATTGTAGTCGGTAGAGATGCTCGAGAGTCTGGAGAGATGGTTAATAATCTGGTCGTCGGTACGTTGCAGAGTATTGGTGCCGAGGTAGTCGATCTAGGGCTTTCCACAACGCCGACTGTGGAGATAGCTGTTCCTTTAGAGGGAGCAGCAGGTGGTATTATATTAACTGCTTCCCATAATCCAGGACAGTGGAATGCCTTGAAATTATTAAACGCAAAAGGCGAATTTATTTCAGACGCTGAGGGGCAAGAGGTATTAAGTCTTGGCGAAAGTCTGGACTTCGATTTCGCGGAGGTGCAGAATCTTGGAAAAGTAGTAAATGATAGCAGCTATCTTCAGAAACATATCGACGCGGTACTGGCTCTTGAATATGTAGATGTAGATGCGGTCAAAGGAGCGGGGTTCAAAATTGCGGTGGATGCCGTCAATAGTACCGGAGGATTTTTTATTCCAGCATTGTTGGAGGCAATGGGAGTGGAGACCATCTATAAGATACACTGCGAGCCCAACGGTAAGTTCCCGCATAATCCAGAACCTTTAAAAGAGCATTTGACCGATCTGTCTGCTGCGGTATTGAACAATAAAGCAGATCTTGGTATTGCCGTCGATCCCGATGTAGATCGTTTGGTGTTTATGATGGAAGACGGAGAATTGTTTGGCGAGGAGTATACTTTGGTTGCCGTCGCTGATTATATCTTGTCGCAGCAAAAGGGAAATACGGTTTCCAATCTATCTTCTACACGTGCGCTGCGCGATGTTACATTGCGTCATGGTGGCGAGTATTTTGCGGCAGCTGTTGGTGAGGTGAATGTAGTGACAAAGATGAAAGAGGTGGCTGCTGTGATCGGTGGCGAAGGCAATGGCGGGGTAATCTATCCTGCGTCACATTATGGACGTGATGCTTTAGTCGGTGTGGCAATCTTCTTGACACATCTTGCGAAGATGGGCAAAAAGGTCTCGACCTATAGAGCCGAATTACCACAGTATTTTATGTCCAAAAACAAGATAACGTTGACTCCGGGTTTAGATATCGATGGTTTATTGGCCAAGATGCAGGCTAAGTATGCCCACGAGCAGCATACTACCATCGACGGGCTGAAGATTGATTTTGAAAATGAGTGGGTACACTTGCGGAAGTCGAATACAGAGCCAATTATCCGTATCTACTCCGAGGGGCCTACACCTGAAGCTGCGGAAGCGATTGCGCAGAAGATAATCAAAGAGATAGAAGATATTATCTCCTAAATAAAAGAAAAAGCCTTCGATTCGAAGGCTTTTTCTTTAACATCTATTTAGACGGTCGATTCGCTGCTTGTTTTTCGCATCCAAGCGGGAGGCTACAGCCCATATCGCAGCGGGCAGCCATCCTATTAAGGTTATCTGTAAGATTAAACATAGAATTCCTGAAAAAATCTTGCCTCTTAGAAAGAAGGAAAGCCAAGGGAATAATACAGCGATCAATATCATTTTATCTGTTCTTTAAAATTTAAACCAGCGGATTTTCTTCTTGTTCTTTTTCCGCGCTGTTTTCTTTAGGCTCTGCATCTTTACGTTCGACTATGATTTTACACTCTGCGATTACAGCTGCCAATGCACCTACGGCAGCAAAAATAGGAGCGAGAATCAGTCCTACGATGCCGATAGTTACCGGAAAGCTGATTATTTCTTTTTCGTTCTTATCAGCGATGGTGATTTTTGTTACGTTGCCATCGTTGATCAGTTCTTTGATTTTTTTTAGAAGGTTCTCTCCGGAGATATTATACGTTTCTTTGAATGCCATGATTTCTCTTTTTTAAAATTTATGTTCTTTGTTTGTATGGTATCAAAGGTAGTGGAGAATACATGGCTTGCCCAGTCCAAGTAGGTAAACCTAGGCAGATTTTCGGTGAAAAATATATTTTTATCGGTGTGTTTTCCGACTATATCGTATTATGCTTCCTTTCCGATCAATTCACGAAGCGCAACTGAGGCTATTGCTCCACCAAATGCAGCTGGAAGGTAAGACATTGTGCCATAAGCTGATTTTTTAAAGTTACTGCCATCCGTATAGATCAGCGAAGACTTTTCTGGTAACTCCGTAGAGAATGCCACCTTTACCCCTTCCCGGATATCGTGTTTGCGTAGCTTTTTACGAATGTGCAACGCCAGTTTACAGTTATAGGATTTGCTGATATCGGCGATTTGTATTTTTGTAGGGTCTACTTTCCCACCAGCTCCCATCGAGCTGACAAAAGGAATTTTTGCTGCATATGCGCGTCGGATCAAAAATAGTTTCGGTGTGATACTATCTATCGCTTCGACAATATAATCGGGTTTGGTCTCGAGTAGGGTTTCCAGGCGTTCGGGAATGATAAACTCTTCCAGTACTGTGAGGTCCAACTCGGGGTTGATGTCCAGCAAACGCTGTTTCATGATCTGCGCCTTAGAGATACCGTGGTTGGTCGCCAGTGCAGGCAGTTGTCTGTTCCTGTTTGTCGGATCTACCGTGTCTCCATCTATAATCGTCATTTTGCCTACACCTCCGCGACAGATAAATTCTGCTGCATAAGAGCCTACACCTCCCAGTCCCAATACCATGACATGCGATGAGGCTAGTTTCTCTATAGCCTCGCGGCCTATCAAAGCTTCTGTTCTAGATAACCACGATAAATCTTTCATTCTTCAATCCTGTAATTAAATACTTGCTCGAAATTGTCTGTCAACTGCTGTTTGAGTACATCAAGAGGAAGTTTTCGAGCGGCACAAAAGTAAGAAAAAATAGCTACTATATCAGTCGTTTTATCGTCTGTTTCTAGAAACATCCTGTCCAGCGGGATTTCGGCTATCAGGGTATCCTGTCTGCCGCCAAGGATGTCTGCTCCTAAGCTTAGGTAGTAGCCTGCATCGAGTAGCTGCTTTGCCAGTTTTATGTTTTTATTAAAGCCGTGAAATATTACGGGCAGGTGGAACTGATGTTTTCGTAGTAACTGGCTTATCTCCTGATAGGCTCTTACACTATGTATGAGCAGTGGTTTATCCTGTCTTTTTGCCAATTGGATTTGACTTTCAAAGACCTCTACCTGGAGATTCCAATCCGTTTCACAAAGTTTGTCCAATCCACATTCGCCAATCCCGATCACCTGGGGATTTTCTACTGCAGCCTCTAAAAGCTGCCATTGCGTATTCAGGTCCGGGGCAATATACCAGGGATGTATACCGGCAGTATATAGGCTTTCCTTGTCCATTACCTCCCGGCCTATGATATGATTGAGGATACGTAATGTGTCCGGGTGCTGGAATGTATGGTGGGTATGTATGTCTAAAAAAGGAAGAGACATAGTTATTTACTCGGGTTTTTGTTTTTCATCCTCTTTCGGAACCTCCGTATAGGGAATGTCTTCACTTTCATGGATTTCTTTATACGTCAGTTCAGACTGAGACATTGCCTCAGGTTTTTCCGTATTATTTATAGTAATATCCACTTTGACTTTATTCTCCACTTTAGGCGTACGTACGATTCCCCATTTCATGAGCAATTCTTGTGTTGAGTTTCGTTTGAGGTGCTGTTTTTCCGGTTCACCGATTAGGAATCCAAAAGCCTCCATACTTGGGATTGCATCGAATATGACTTTTAATGTCGCTATGAATGGGAGTGCCAAGATTAAACCTGCGAGGCCAAAGAGCATTCCCCCCAATAGAATACCGATAATCGCCATAAGTGGATTTATGCTGACCTTACTGCCAACTATATTTGGAGTGATTATATTTCCTTCTAAAAACTGTACCACCTGAAACCAAGCCACGACACCTAGCGCGTACCATGCGGTGTCTTTGGTCGCTAGTGCGAAAAGCGCTGGCAATATAGATCCTATGGCTATCCCGATGTAAGGGAGTAGCATCAAGAGTGAGGCCAATGTCCCAAAGAACCAAGCGTACTCAATATCCATAAGCATGAGGCCTACGGTATTTAGTATTGCGACGATTCCCATCACAGTAATGAGGCCTACAAGGTAGCTCTGCACAACCGTGTATATCTTGTTCAGTACCTCATCGACTTTGGTTTGTGGCGTAGATTTGAATGCCTTAAAGAAAAATTCCCGAAAGAAATCACGGTAGTAGAGCATGAAAAAACTGTACAGAGGCACCAGTATCGCACTGGCCAGCATATTGCCTATCGACCCAAATGTCGCCGTTATCACGCCACCAGCATTTTCCAGTGTTTTGTTCCCCTGTTCTTTTAGTTTGTCAAGCACTTGGTTTCTTTCGATGCCAAATCTATCTTGGAGCCAGTTTTGACCATTTTCAAGAACAGAAAGCACTTTGTCTGTAATAGCAGAAGCATCTTTCCCGATGATAATACTCTGATGCACGATAAACCATAGGATGGCCGAGATTACTGTTATGGCGACGATAACCGCCAATAGCGCCGAAAAAGCCTTCCCGAGGCGCAAGCGCTCAAAGAGTCTGGCTAATGGAAAGAGAGAGATGGAAATCAGCGTTGCAAATAGTATAGGTAGGAGCACATCTTGGGCTACATACAGTAAAGCCAGTATTAATACAAGGGCAAATAAGCTAGCTGCTAGATTAATTGCATACGGTTTATTCGACGGTGTTTCCATACCTATTATAACAAGCGGTCGCTTCTTTCTGTTTTGGTTTTATCCCAATATAGCACATAAAAAAAAGCAAGAAAAATAACGATTGCATTTCCATACATGATATAAGGAATACGGGGGATGAAATCTTGGTAAATATAGCCTGCTAGCAGAGCGCCTCCTCCAATTCCAATCTCCAGTGCGATGTACATCGTAGCCATTGCTTTTCCTCTATATTGGGGGAGAGATAGGTCTATTGTCCAGGCATTCAGTGCCGGTGATAGAATACCCGTTCCTATCCCATATACACAAGCCCCTATGATCAGTCCAGAGACACTGTCTCCGTTGCCGAGTAGCACGAGCGAGACGACGATAACAAGTAGTCCGACGAGCATTACCCTTATCCTTCCGAACCTATCGGACACTTTCCCAGATACGAATCGAATCCCGATAGAGGCTAGGGTGTAGGCGGTGAAGAATAAACCTTTGTTGCTTATTTCAAGATGTTCGCTCCAGTCTGGTATCAGTGTGAGTATAACGCCATAGGCAGAGTAGGAAAGCAAGGTCACTATACCAGCAGGGATAGCTCTTTTTTCTAGAATATCAGAGCGGGAGATCTTTAACATGCTGGTCTGGAATTTGCGCTTTGGATGCAGCGTTTCCTTCATGTTCAGTACGATGACGATAGAAAGAAATGCAAAGAGTGAAGACGAGAAAAACATCGTATTAAGACCGAAGTTTTGGGCTACAAAACTCCCCACTGCCGGTCCTACTGCACCACCAATACTAAAGCACAACCCGTGCATGCCCAGTGCTTCGCCCCATCTTTCCTGAGGAATGATATCAGCCACATAAGCAGAGGTTGCCGTGGGTTTGAATCCTGTCGAAAATCCATGGACCAGCCGTAGCATGAAGAAGCCTGATAGCGTCGTCAGGATAGGGTATAGAAAACCACAGATTACACATACGATAGAGCCGATGGCCATGACTGGTACACGCCCCCATTGATCGGTTAGTCTTCCGCTGAAAGGGCGTGATATACCTGCTGTAAGTGTGAATAGTGCGATAATGAGCCCTTTGTGCTCGGCTCCTCCGAGGCTACTGAGGTAGTTGGGGAGTTCGGGGATGATCATGTTAAAGCTCGCTGAAAAAAGAAGAGAGCTTAAGCAGAGTAGTGCAAATTGTAAGGTGTAGATCGATTGTTTGGATTCTTGCATTATAGAGTTATTCTGCTTTTGTTAATTTTCGGCGCGCTATTTCCGAACAGAATATGGTGGTTGCTACCGCCACATTCAAGGATTCTGCAAGCCCGATCCGAGGGATAGTTACAGCTGTTTTTATCGAGGGGATTAGTTCGGGACGTATGCCGTTTCCTTCATTCCCCATGATGATGAACCCTTGGCTTCCAAAGTCGATATCGTATATTGATTTACCTTCTAGCAGTGCACCGTATGTTGGGATTTCTTGCTGTTGTATCAGTTCATCGATAGCTGTATAATGCAGCTTCACTCTAGCGAGGGACCCCATTGTAGCCTGCACCACTTTAGGGTTGTAGGCATCTACGGTATCCTGCGAGCAGACGATTTGTTCTATGCCGAACCATTCTGCCGTGCGAATGATTGTTCCTAGGTTGCCTGGGTCTTGTACACCATCCAGTACCAGTGTATGTCTATTTTTGAGCGATTCAAGGTCAAGGTCTTGCCGTTCAGGTATTTCTACAAGGGCCAAAGCGCCTTGTGGACTTTTTAATGCCGATATTTTATTGAAATCATTTTCAGATAGTGCGATCGGTTTTATACTTTGCGGTATTTTAAGCAACTTTGCGCAAGCCTGATCGGTAGCGAATATTTTCTGTACCTTGTACGATGAATGGACAAATTCCGTTACGGATTTGATACCCTCGACAATAAAAAGACCATGTGTGGTACGAAACTTTTTGTGCTGGAGAGAAGTTATCAGACTGATTTGCGCTTTTGACAACATTGGATTAATGACTAAAAAAAGAAGACTTTTATTTTTTGCAAGTATAACACTTTTACTCCTAAAATTCGCCTCCTGCCGGTCCGCAAAATACATGGAAGACAATCAGGCGCTTGTTACGGATGTAAATATGAGCGGTATGCCCAAGGAATTGAAAGAGTCTGCTTATGCGCATGTTTCTAATGAAATCAGGCCCAACTCTGTCTTGAATTTAAGCATATATAACCTCTTTAATACAAAGAATGGGCGTTACAAGACCCAAAAAATAAGACAGGTCGGCGAAGCTCCGCACTTGCTTGACTCTTCACTCGTTGAGCTTTCCGCCGATCAGATTCAACGTTTTTTATATACCAAAGGATATTTTAGAGCCCATGTTTCTCCCCATTTGCAACTTCATAAAAAGAAAGCAAAGATTGACTTTGTATCACAATTGGGAGATCCATTCTATGTTCAGAAGATAAAATATGATTTTGAAGATGCTGTTTTTTCACAGATCTACACCGATGAGGTAAGCCCCTCCAGCAAGTTGCAGGAAGGTATGCAATACGACGCTGCAAAACTCGGAGAGGAGCGGGAGAAGTTTTTTCACGCAGTAAAAAATAAGGGGTATTTTGATTTTTTACGCCAGTACATGCGTGTGGGAGTGGATACCACT
>JBEBQJ010000078.1:0-21830 GCA_040395455.1 Sphingobacterium yanglingense
GGGAGCTTCAGGTATTTTTAACTAACCAATTATTAACCTAAATTATGAATACTAAACCTATTGCAAAGCGTGTGCCAATCTTATGCCTGCATAGTAAAATAACATAAAGGTTACGATTCTTTTGTACAGACAATAGCTATGCAGTAAATTCATCCGTCTATTGTGAATGGCCTATTGTTTCTATTTCTCTTTTATTGATACTTTAGGGATATCAGTCCCGATCATCTCGTTTATGTATTTTGTCCGCTCGATTTTCAATGTTTGTAAAAAAGGAGTAATACGCTCGCCATAACTTTTTTTCGAGTAAAAATATAGGATAATAGCTTTTTTTCCTTCGGGTAGCTCTAGCTGCTTATAGCGATATACATTAAACTCGACTATAGTCATTTTATCGTTTTTACTCTCCCCAATCAAGAAATCAATAATGACCTCATTTGCGTCGGGATTTTCTATTACCTGATAATTACATATCGGATCTGTTTTTTTTCGTTCATTTAGTTCTCTCAGTTTTTGACTAGCGACATTATTAATAGAAATATCAGACTCCAGCAGCTGTATAGAGAGCATCTGATTGGAACTCTCCACTTTTTCTCCTTTAGGGAGGCATTCTTGAATGTAGTACCCCTTGTTTGGGTTACTCGACCAGGCAAGATCGAAGACCGTTTTATCAAATGTCAATGCACGTTTGACACCGTTTCTATCAATAGGGTCAGTTGTTACAGTGGTAAATGACTGGAGTATTATACAGGATAATAGTAACAATAGGTTTTTCATGTCGTTTTTGGGATAGTATTATATTTTAGTCACTTCACATATGGAGGTGTCAGCAAATGAGTGGAGAGAGTTTTCTTTATCAGGATCTTATGCTATTTAAAATATTTAATCCGCTACTAAAATATTACTGGCCACCTTCGTTTTGCTTCACAGAATCCACCCATTGGTAGAGCTCTTCTTCGGCAAGATCACTGTCCAGCACTGTGTCCGACTACTGGCGGATCACTTTCTGATCTCGAAATTCGTAAATCTTGTTTACGAGTATATCGTCTGCTATTGTGGTGAGGTTAAGTCCCGTTTGTTTCTTACTCATAATTTTCCCCGTGGTATATCGTAGTTTAATATTTTTAATTATTTTTCTATTTAATAATCAGTCGCTTTGAAAAAAAACGCTATTTTTCTTTGCTATTTTAAGGATTAGCTCTATATTTGCATCGTCAACAATAAAACAACAGCTTGCCCAGCTGGCGGAATTGGTAGACGCGTTGGTCTCAAACACCAATATCTTCGGATGTGCCGGTTCGACTCCGGCGCTGGGTACTAAAAGCGATTCATTACTGAATCGCTTTTTTTGTTAACCATCTTTCCTTCATCTCTACTTCAAAAGCACAACTTATTAAATCCCTCAACTCAGATCTATTTCCCTCACGACCTATCCTATTCCAAAGGATGCGTGGTATATTCTATCCATGTTAATGTTTCTCGAACGGTCGTATCTAAAAAGGCAAAAATCAGAATAAAAGAGACAAAATAAATGCGAATCTTTGTATAGAATCGTTTATAAATAAAAAAGGAAGAATATGTTAAGCCAAAATATCAAAGAAAGCACCCATGCGGCGCACCAAAAAACCGAGGGTATTGTCGTACGCCAAATGAAAGCTATCCGCTCAGAAGCCGACTACGGCGAAGTATTAAAAGGTTTTTACGCTTATTTCCGTGCCGTGGAGGACAATATTGCACCGTTCATTACGGCAGAAGTGTTACCGGATGTAGCTGAGCGTCGTAACTCATCTTACATCAAAAAAGATATCGAGACACTAGGCGGCAATGTAGACAACCTACCCGAGGCCGATGCTCCGGCAGTAAGCAATGTCTTAGAAGCACTAAGCTCACTCTATGTACTAGAAGGATCCATCATGGGAGGCCCCTATATCGTTCAGATGCTCAACAAGTACGGCATCGAGCGCGGCACCTCCTTCTTCGAAGGCTACGGTGCCAATAGCGGACAGATGTGGGCAGGTTTTACCACGGTACTGAACCAATACGGTACAGATCCCGCTTCTCATACCCGTGCTATCGAACTGGCCAATGAGACATTCCATCAGTTTGGTGAAGTATTCAGCGGCATATCCCTAGCGAAATAATACGATCTACAACCGTAAACAAAAAAGAGCGAGACAGAAATACCCATCTCGCTCTTTTCTTATTCCCTTTGCTGCTACAGTAAGCGGAATATCGCGTGACCAACAACTCCCTCAAATTCTTATTTCTTCCCCACTTTAGTCACTTATTAGGCTTCCTGTTATGGCTAAGAGTAAAAATTCAGGAAGCAATTACATAGAATTCCTCAAGCTCAAAAGCACTATGCTAATAGATTAATAATGGGTAACGCTATACAATTCCGATTTTAATTGTATCTAATTCGGTACAATTAAAAAAATCAACAAGGAGCAATAATTTCACTTCGTCAACAAAAGCTTCGTTTGAGACAACAAAAGAAGTATGAATTGCAGCTAAGCCAGCAAAATATGAAGGAACTTATGCACACAAAGACATTTATTTAATTTCATTTTTGGATGTCGGTCAGTCTTAAGTTTCAGCTATTAATTGTCAAATACACACTGATGCTATAAATCGAACCTTATACCTAACGAAATTAATAAGCAGCAATATTTCTCTAAAATTCACTTTTTAACATTTCGTATTGAAAGTTCTAAAGATTCGTTTTGCCGTTGACAGAGACTTTAATAAAATCGATAGTTCATGATAAGTTGTGGTTTATCAATTTTTGCTTAATGAATTCTTTAGGTAATTAAAATAAGTGATTCCCCTGTACTTTGGGAGCGCAGGGGAATCAAGGAGCATGTAATTAAATATAGAAGTTTAGATTTAGCGAGGTGTAGTATCCCTTAATTGTTTAATATGATTGTGCGCTTTGAATTGTTCACTAGCTTGGCTCTGTAATACGACTAATAAATCCATGGGAAGCTGAGCTGATTCCTTCATCGCATCATTATATACTTTTACAAATTCGTCTTCACCGCGTTCACAACTCTCCAAAATTGCATGTGAGGTAAATGGGTCAACAGCAGATTTAATCGACATCCAAGCTCTAAATAATTTCCCTGATGTTCGCGTCTCATCGGTAGGAGTTTCCCCTTGTTGTACCACGAAAGGAGTAATTTCAGACTTGAATTTAATAGATTGATCTCGATAGCCTCCAAATAATGCTTTTAATCCCAAGTTTTCATCTTTAGGCAACAATGTTATAGCCTTCTCATAGCCTTCTATTCGATCATTATTAATCTCTATTAAATTATTTAAAAATTCTCCCAGATTATTTTGCATGTTATCCATAAATAATAGTGTTTTAACTAATGAACAAAGTATCTATGGAAAGGTTCGATAGGTAATAGGAACTAATTGTCGGGAAAAGCTATTATAAGAGTTGTGCTAGTATTAATTTTGCTCTCGATCTCAATTGATCCACCCAACATATTTACTAATTGATTTACTAGAGCCAAACCTATACCAGCACCTGGATATCCCAATGCATTTTTACCTTTATAAAATGCATTCATAACTAGATTTAATTCATCTTCTGGTATTCCAATACCATTATCAGTGATTTTGTATACAACCATTTTATCCTTCTTATAACTGGATAAGGATATGCGAGCATTACCTTTAGCCGTACTAAATTTAACAGCGTTATCGATGATATTCGAAAAGATTTGTCTTATTGTAGCCTTTTCACCATATATGGGCATAAGATCAAATATTTCGAGCTCACATCTAGAATTGTTATTTTGCTTTTTACTTTCTTCAAACAGATTCGGGATCAGCGGATGTATAGCGATCTCTTCTTTTTTGAAAATAACATGTTTGGAGCGCATGAATGCTACCGTTTTGTTTATTAAACTTTCCATGTTTTCCAAACCGGCGACTATATTGCTTATACATAGATTCTGAATATCTTGGGACATATCCATTTTTTTCTGCAATAACTGTGTACTCAATCTGACCGCTGATAATGGGTTTTTTAAATCATGAGAGATTGTATGCGTGATCATTTCTAGTTCATTATTTGCAGTGATCAACATTTCTTTTGTCTGTTCTTCATGTTTTGTTCTTGCGATTATTGCTTTAGTTATCATCTTATCAAGACTTCTTATAAAAGACAGGTCTTCATCATTCCAAAAAGCCGCTGTATCCACTATTTCGGTCTCCATTAGTTGCAAATTCCCTTCGCTATTTCCCTGCTCGTCGTCTTCTCGCGAATCGCAAACCTCCATCAGAGAAGTTTTGCTTTCATCTCTAAACCAGAGTATCCAATGGTCTTTTTCTCCACCTACCTGCAAAGCTGCTACACCAGCAATAGGTAAGGGAGACGTAAAGTCATGTTTTCTTTTTAACCTGAAATTGTTGTCTTTGAAGATTTTTTTATTTACCTGTTTGATGGTATCCAGGATCTTATCGATTTGTAAATTAGAAGGCGTATTTTCAAACTTATGGATCACACCATGATGATAAATAGCGACTCCATCTGCTTTCGCCAAATTAGCGATTTCGTCAATATGTTGTAATAAACAATAATTCAGAGATCGTCCATTAGATAGGTTATCGTCAAATTGCTTTTTTGTCTGCTGTATAATTTTATCAAATTCAATTCCTTTCTTTTGTAAGATCTCCTCATGACGTACCGAAGCATTCTGTACCAATAGTTGGCAAAGAAGTCTTTTTTGGTAATCTATTTTCTTTAACGTTTTATTTATACATACTACTAATCCCCACAGACATTTATTGATAAGGATAGGAATAGTGAAAGTTGATTTTGCAGAAATTAAGTTCGAAAACCTCGCCTTTTGTGATAGAGGTAAGTACTCAATCGGAATATTTTGATCTGGATGGGCACAAAATATAATTTGCTGCCGTCTAGCTAAATCTGGGATATACATCACCTCGTTTTTTGAAAAATACGCGTATAAATCCTCCGATATAAAGCTTTTCGAGAATAATTTGTCCGTATAGGCAAATTCATGATCGGTAGTCGCTATCACTCTACTCGTCTTATCTTCCATGATTTGTGCTACAAGTACATTGTCAGCCTCGGTCACGCCTTGTATGTTTTCTAAGAGTTTACACCAAATGGAAGATAAGGTCTCGTTATCAATAGGTGTAAAATCATTCATTTCCGATGAAAAAATAATGTCCGATATTTTTTCTTCTATCCGGATAAATAGTTGATTCGCTTGTTTGTGAATATGTAAATAATACGGGACGTCTTCCTCTTTCACTACAAATGTCCTTCCGCTATCACAAATTTTTGAAGGGTCACTTAGCAATGAAGATAATTCAGGAGATAAGGTAAAACGATTCTCAAGGAAAAGTTCAAGATCAGTACTTATAATAAGTTTCGCATCTATTCCAAGCGGAAGTAAATTTTCGCTAATAGCTATTATTTTTTTAAAATAATCAGTTATTAAAAATTGACCATTAGCCTTCATAGTTAAAGGATAAACAGAAAGTGAATTCTCGGATTTTTTTTGAGCCATGTAAAGCGAGTATAAAACTATGTAAGGTAAATGTATTCCTTGATAACTCCAAATCGGCTGGCTTTCTAAATCCTATAATTTATTGCACAGCTATTCATTATTGAACGAAGTTAAAAGTGAATTGTTATCCTGAGAAAACCCCAATGGAAAATGAAAAAGTTATATATACAATTGGGCATTCCACGCTTAGTTATGCTGATTTTGTTAGTTTATTAAAGTTGTATCATATAGAATTGCTAATGGACATCCGGCGTTTTCCGGGCTCGAGAAAATTTCCTGTTTATAATAAGGTGAATTTGGAAATCAATCTTCCAAAAGACAATATACAATATATACACGGGAAAGAGTTGGGAGGAAGAAGGAAGGTTCAACCAAATTCAGTGAATCAAGTCTGGCGTAATAAATCGTTTCAAGGTTATGCAGATTATATGCTAACGGATGAATTTCACGAAGGGATAAACCAATTAAAAAGAGAAGCAATGATAAAGACAACTGTATATATGTGCTCCGAAGCGCTATGGTGGCGATGTCATCGTGCCATGGTTTCGGACTTTTTAAAAGCAGAAAATTGGAGTGTATTTCATATTACGTCAGCCGGAAAGGTTATTCCACACCCTTATACTAAGCCGGCCACCGTAGAAAATGGCCGGATTGTATATAAATAATATTGTTAACATTTTATTATTACAGTAATTTTAATAGGTGTTTGTTTAGTGGACCTAATCCCCACCATTTTATTGGGTGGGGGAAGGTCTATTAATTTTAACTTAAGCAAACTGACGCTGTAAACGCTTTCGTATAGCGAAGATCTTGGATTTGATAGTGCCTTCCGGCATACAGTACATATCAGAAAGCTCTCGGTACTTATATCCTTTTACGTACATATTAAAAATTTCTTGGTTTTCATCAGACATACACGCCAAAGCTTTATTAATATCTTTTAATATCAATTGTTTATCCACCGTGTTTTCTGTGAAAGGTTCATGACATCCCAAATTTTGGTATTCTGTCGCCTTCTGGTTTTCGTAGGTAAACTTATATTTTTTTGTTCGGTACTGATTGATATATATATTTTTCATTATAACGAACAGCCAGGGAATTATCTGAGGGTTATTAAAAAATTGGTCAACATATTTCAATGCCCTTAGCAATGTTTCCTGTACGAGATCCTGTATATCCTCAGGATCACTGGTAAATTTATAAGCTAGATTTTTTAATACGGATCTGTATTCTAGCAGCTGTACGTTTAAGTCCTTATTTGTCATCTCGAAGTTGTTAAGTTTTTAATAACTGAGAAACAAATAACATGCGATTTATTGCTTTAAACCATATTACAGGTATTCTCACCGTTAAAATGGTAACTAAAACTTGCAGAAGGGATATTTGTACTTGTTCAGTGTGAGGTATTAGTGATTTTAAGTAGTATAAATACGGTTACAGTATGTTTAAGCACTCATTTTAACGCCTTGTAAAAAATTAGAATTAAAAACGCTCATATTACAAGCAACCAATTCTTTCTATAACTGTTAACAGTACACACATCTAATGTATACCCTACAAAATCATTTGTTTTGAACAGAATTGGACGAATAGCTTTAAAAACTTTAATATGGATAGTAGGCACCCTTATAGGTCTGCTGGTTTTATTAATTTTAATCATCAGGATTCCAACAGTGCAAAATTATGTTGTTGGAAAAGTGTCCAGCTATCTCGAGCAAAAGATTGGAACACCCGTGGACATCGGAAACGTATATATTACTTTTCCAAAAAAGTTGCTTCTTCAGAATATCTATATTGAAGACCAAACTAAAGATACCTTAATAGCAGGGGAGAAATTACTCGTAGACATTAATATGTTCAAACTCCTTAAAAATACAGTAGAGATAGAGGAAATCGAGTTAAAAGGAATCACTACAAAAATCAAACGCACCCTTCCAGACAATACCTTCAATTTTGATTATATCATACAAGCTTTTAATTCGGAGAAAGAGAGTTCTGCCTCTGCGGACACGACCTCAGCACTGATATTTGATATTGACAAGGTTTCTCTTGATAATATACATGCTATTTACGATGACGCCATAATCGGTACCCGCGCTGAGGTGCGCTTGAAACATTTTGATACCAACCTTAAACGCTTTGATTTAACGGGCAATATGGCTTTCGCTATGCCTAAGATCAAGGTAGAAGGTTTTACAGCGTTGATAAATCAATGGCAACCGGTCCAAGCTTCTGATGCCCCTGCAGCCAGTCACTTTGGGGTAACTGATCGTAGTGTTGAGACGACCTCGATGCTTCCGGATATTGATATCTCGAACATAGACCTCGCCGATATAAATTTAAATTATCAAAATACCGCGACAGGACTAAAAACAACATTTGACCTCAAAAAATTTGCCGCAGATATAAAATCAATAGATCTCAATAAGTCTATTGTTGAATTAGGAGAACTAATGGTCGACCGGGCCGATGCGGATATTATTATGGATAAAATTTCCACTCCAAAGATAGAGTCTGCTTCTAGCGATACATCTTCAGCGAATTGGACCGTATCGGCCTCGCGGTTGCTTATAAACGATACCAATATAGGATTTAAAGATAAAGGAAAAGCTCCAACAAAGGGCTTTGATTATGCCAATATTAGCATAACAGAGCTAACAGGCCAGTTGGATGACTTTTATTACAGCGCTGATTCCATTTCTGGATCGTTACATAATCTTTCGGCAAAGGAACATTCCGGACTAGATTTATTAAAAGCACGAGCTAGTTTTGTGTATAGCGATACAAAGACAGAGCTTACAGATTTATTGCTTAAGACACCAAAAACAATTATCCGGGATCATATTAAGATAACCTATCCTACATTAAGTGCATTAACTCATAGTCCCGACAAAGTAAATGTGAATGTCAACCTTACGAAGTCCACCATTTACATCGGGGATGTCCTTCTTTTTGCACCATTTTTAGCCAGCGAACAGTCCATACGCCCGCTATTGGCGCAATCATTTCACATTGATGGAGCAGTTAATGGCAATTTGTCCAACCTACAAATTCCGCGTCTAGAAGTGAAGACAGCTTCACGTACGCATCTCATTGCAAAGGCTACACTTAAGGGGCTTCCAGACTTAAAAAAAGCATACATCGATCTGCAGCTAAATAAGTTCACTACAGGTCGCAAAGATATTCAACAGTTGGTATCTCGGACATTATTGCCGCCAAATATAAAGTTTCCAGAATCTATTCGATTAAATGGATTCTTTAAGGGCGGCTTAAATGGGTTTGCTACTCGGTTAAACTTAGGGACTGAGCTAGGAAATGCATTGGTTAGCGGCAACCTTAAAATAGAGAAAGATACCTGCTATAATGCACGCATAAAGATTGATGGGCTAGATATAGGAAATATTTTAAAACAAGATTCGACGATGGGCAAACTTTCGGCGGATGCAGATATCGCTGGCGTGGGGTTGGATCCTCGCAAGATGAATACAAAAATAGCAGCGACCATCCATAGTTTTAATTTTAAAGGCTACAATTATCAGAATGTTACTTCAGAAGTTTTAGCAAACCACGGACTAATTAAGGGCTGGTTAGATAGTCCCGATCCGAATGCGCGTTTAAATCTCAATTTCAACGCTAATTTAAGTACTTCCTATCCTAGTCTTAAAGCTAATCTTAAAGTAGATAGCGTAAATCTGCAAAACCTCCGTATTGTCAACGAGGACATACGATACCGCGGTCAGCTACAGGCTGATTTTGATACTGCAGATCCAGACTATTTAAACGGAACAGCACTTATTTCAGGCTCCTACCTGGTTAATAAGGATACTCGCTATGCTCTGGATAGTATATTACTTACCGCAAAGTCGGATAAAGAGCAAAAACTGATGACCTTAAAATCAGATATAGTGAAAGCGCATTTGGTGGGTAATTATAAGCTAACCGAATTAGGCAAGTCGTTCCAGCAGATCATTAGCAGTTTCTATAATAACGGGCAATCGATATCACAAAATCCGTTAGCCATAACACCACAGCAGTTTGAATTTAGTGCCAAGCTCTCACCAACCCCTTTGATAAAGAGCTTTCTTCCTAAACTGACCGATATGCATACGGTTACCCTAGATGGAACATTCGATAGTAGAAACCAAAACATACAGGTGAAGTTAAATGTTCCTCTTGTGCGGTACGACAATATGCTTATTGAACGATTAGGAGTTGACATAACAACTGCTGACAGTGCTTTATATTATTCAGCAACTGTTCAAAATGCTCAAATTTCTAGCTTTCAACTTAATAATACCTTGCTATCAGGTCGGCTCAAGCAGAATCAGGCCGATATTAAATTATGGATTAAAGACAAAGCAGATAGTCTTCAATATGCGCTAGCTAGTGCCGTGCAAATTGCTCCTGATGCATATGATATACGACTAATGCCAGACAGCTTGGTTCTAAATTATGAGACATGGACTGTAGCTCCTTCCAATCATATTCGCTTCGCTAAAGCAGGCCTTTATGCAAAGGATTTTAATATAATAAATCAGGCACAGGAGCTCAGCATACAATCGGCCGATTCTACGGCCAACTCACCATTGACCGTTAGCTTTTCTAACTTTAAGTTACCAACCCTTACCCGTACGGTTACAACCGATTCCTTGGGGATCGAAGGAACCATCAATGGCAAAGCCACTATTTCAGAGCTACAAAATAATCCTACCGTAGTGGCGGACCTTCTTATAGAACAGTTTACTTATGCAAAGCAGCCCGTAGGCGACATCAGTGTTAAAGTAAACAACGAACAACAAAATATATATGCCCTTGATATAGATGTCACGGGACAAGACAACAATGTGCAATTATCCGGGACGTATTCGATAAACCCAACCGGTGAATCGCAGATAGACGCCGATCTGAGGTTACAGCCATTGACAGTACGCACGCTACAAGCATTCTCCATGGGGGCTTTAGGCCAGTCGACGGGGGAATTGACCGGCAATTTAAAAATTGATGGCACACCTAATGCCCCTCAGTTAAATGGAGAAATAGCGTTTCAAGACGTTAATTTAAATGTCGCCGTGATAAATGCCGGTTTTAGTTTAGATCAGCAGATTATACGTTTTGCTAAAGATGCGGTCCACTTTGATAATTTTGAAGTAAATGACGCAAAAGGGCATCCAGCTATTATAGATGGCAAGATAGGAACCAGCTCCTTTAGCGATTTGGATTTCGGACTTCAGCTCCGTTTGGACGATTTCGAAGCCGTTAACTCTACTCGCGAGGATAATGACCTATTTTTTGGTAAGCTATATCTGAGCTGTGATCTTAATCTCACCGGAAATATGAACCTTCCGCGTCTTGATGGAAATATACGGGTAGAGGATAGCACAGACTTTTCTTTAGCTATACCCAATAAGAATCCGGGATTAGTAGAGCGCGAGGGTGTAGTCGACTTCGTAGACAGGCGCGACACGTTATTTGCGCAAAATATGGCGCGTTTAGATTCCCTGACAACTTTAGATCAATTAGCCGGGCTTGACATCGCTATAAATCTTTCTACAGACCCCGCGGCAAAGTTTAATATTATACTAGACGAAGGCACACAAGACGCTCTACATATTCAGGGTGTGGCCGAAATAAATGCTTCGATAGATGCGAGCAACAAGATAAGCCTCGCAGGTACTTACAGTGTGGAGCAAGGTTCCTATATCTTTTCCCTGGGGCCTATTTCCCGCCCATTTACATTCCAAAAAGGAAGTACCATTACCTTCAATGGGGATCCTTTAGATGGTAATCTGGATATTACTGCTGTTTACACGAATAAATTTCCGACATTGGAACTGGTGCAACCTCAAATTGGATCTGAAAACCCCAATTTATACAAACAGCGGTTGCCATTCGATGTCAAACTTATACTGTCTGGCGAGTTATTGAAACCTGAAATAGCTTTTGATATCGACATGAACGAAGAGCAAGCAGTAGCATCACAAGATGTGGTCAGCAAAGTAAATATCGCGCTGTCAAGTTTGAAAGAAAATCCATCAGAGTTAAACAAACAAGTTTTTGCGCTTATAGCCTTGGGTCGGTTTATGTCAGCCAATCCTTTTGAAAGCCTTTCGGGCGGGGGCGGAGTTGAAGGAATAGCACGGAGTACCGTAAGTTCTTTTTTGACCAGCCAGCTGAATAATTTAGCATCAGATTTGATTAAAGGCGTAGAATTAGACTTCAATCTCCAATCCGAGGAAGACTACCTAACAGGAAATGCGCAAACGCGTACCGACTTGAATGTGGGGGTATCCAAGTTGCTTTTCGACAATCGTCTTAAAGTTACAATAGGCTCCAATTTCGAGGTAGAAGGTAATTCCAGACCAGGAGAAAAATCAACAAATATTGCGGGAGATATCGCGCTTGATTATCAGCTATCCAGTGACGGGCGCTATATTGCACGTGTCTATCGTAAAAACCAATATCAAGCCACCTTGCAGGGGCAATTTATCGAGACAGGCATAGGTTTCATAATGAACAGGGATTACAATTATTTCAGACAATTATTTACCCGGTCCAAAGCAAAAAATATTTATAATACCGATAAACGGAGCTTTAAACGCCGTTTTGATGTAAAACGTATGGAAACAGATTCAGTTTATAGGGATAGTGTGCGTAAGCTTTTACGGGATAGTGTCGAGCGAAAAGGCGACGATAATAGAGAGCCTCTGGGCAGTAATAAATTATCACAACTGAACGTCACTTCCAAGAGCAATAGGGAGGGTGCTCAAGACACGCTGTATACCCCTAAAAAGTCGCTAATGAGAGAAGAAGAATTAAATAGGAGATAAATGACCATGACCAAAAAACTTTATAAACTATTTTATTATCTGACCGTATTTATAATATTGGGTGCTTGCAATCCCACAAGATATCTTACCCAAAATGAAAAACTATTTAATGCGGCCAAGGTATACGTTCAACAGGATAGTTTTCCGAAAGATCGGAAGGAGGCTTTTGAAGCCCATCTCCAAGAGTTGATTCGGCCCAAACCCAATAAAAAGATTTTGGGTATACGCTATAAATTATGGTTCTGGAATATGGGGGGCGGCCCAGATAGTACTAATAGCGCAATTAAGAAATGGTTAAAGAGAAGGGGAGAAGAGCCGGTTTTATTACAGGATGTTAATTTAGAATACAACGAAAACTTGTTGCGTAATCGTATGGAAAATCTAGGTTTTTTCAACGCTTACGTAACTTCGGATACGATCGTGAAAGGCAAATATGCAGACGTACATTTTAATGCTTTTCCTGGTAAAGTATATCGTATTTCTAAAGTGGATTTTGAGGTTGATTCACAGCGTATCGGTCAAGATATCATCTCTGCTAAAGAAAACACATTATTGAAAACGGGAAATAATTATAACCTCGATGTTATTCTTAAGGAGCGGGAGCGTATAGATGACGATCTGAAAAATAAAGGATATTACTATTTCTCCCCCGATAATATATTAGTCGAAGTCGATAGTAACAGGCAAAATCAAAAAGTAGATATGTATGTCACTATCAAGCCCGAGACTACCGATAAGGCCCTGTCACCTCAGCGCATTGGTAATATATTTGTTTACCCCAATTATACAGGCGCGGGCGGAAGGGTAGATAGGAGATTAGACAGTGTTAGCTCACCCTACATAGACGGTTTACACTTTATCGACCCTCAAAATACATATCGGAAATCTATTCTGGCCAATCATATCTTCTTTAAAAAAGGAAATCTTTACACACGCGAAGATCACAATATGACCCTACGCCATTTGGTCAATCTAAATACATTCAAGTTTGTTAAAAATAACTTTGAAGATAGTAAATATACTGTAAACCGCTTGGATGTTTATTATTATTTAACTCCTCTGCCTCGAAAATCGTTACGTTTCGAGTTGTTGGGAAAAACCGCCTCGGTCTACAACGGCACGGAAGCAAATATAAATTGGACATTGCGTAATGCCTTCAAAGGATTTGAAACACTGACACTCTCTGTTTTTGGAGGTTATGAGGCACAGACCGGGGGAAATATAGCGCTCAACTCAAATTATATTCGATATGGAGCTGAGATAGGCATCAGTTGGCCCCGCCTATTATCACCTTACAAATGGGCACCTTCCTTACGTTTTATACCGCGTACGTACGCTAAGGCAGGTTATGAGTTTTTGAATAGACGAAATGCCTATACTTTAAATTCACTGCGTCTCAATTATGGTTATCAATGGAAGGAAAATGAACAGAAGGAACATGACCTTGCACTCGCGGAGATTATATATGTGAGGCCTAGTAATATTTCGGACACATACCGCGCCCAGATGGATACGGTGCCTACGTTACAGCATGTGGTAGACCGACAGTTTTCTTTTGGACCCAATTATACATACACCTTTACCAATACCATGTTGGAGAGCCGTAAACATACCTTTTATCTCAAGACCGGCGTCAATACATCAGGCAATGTACTTGGGCTGATGCAGGGAGCTGATTTTAAAGATGGTAATATCAAACGACTATTTGGCACCGCCTATGCGCAGTTCCTTAAGGCAGAGATTGATTTCAGACATTATATGAAATTTTCGCCGAAATCGCAACTTGCTTCACGCATTATGATTGGTACCAGTTATTCTTATGGAAATTCTAGATCACTCCCTTATTTAAAGCAATATTTTACGGGCGGTCCCAATGGCTTGCGTGCTTTCCGCGCACGCTCCATTGGTCCGGGGTCTGCCGTACCACAAAATTTAGGCAGTGACAATTTTTTTGCAGATCAGACAGGCGATTATAAATTAGAAATAAATACAGAATATAGAGCGCCGATCTCCGGCATGTTTCATTGGGCAGCTTTTGTAGATGCAGGCAATGTATGGTTACAGCGTGAGGACGAAGATAAATTGGGCGGGGAGATTAGCAAAAATTTTTATAAAGAATTAGCTGTGGGGGCTGGGCTAGGTTTACGGCTAGATCTGGATTTTTTATTGGTCCGCCTGGATGTCGCCACGCCATTACGTGTTCCGTATCGTGAACAAGGTGATCGATGGGTATTTAAATATATGGAAATAAGAAATTCAGAATGGCGAAAAGACAATTTAATTTTTAATCTTGCAATAGGATATCCTTTTTAGGTTTATCCTTACCGAGAAAGAGATTGAGACTATTTTTCAGCTATAATATAATTTAGAGCTGGCGCTGATTTAGATTTTAATATATTAGCGTAGCTGTAAAAAATGGAGAGAAAACATGGAGTTACATAGGGATCAGGACATACTTCGCAACACTATCGACAGCTCTTTGGATATGATCCAGGTGTTTAGGGCAGTGCGGAATGATAAAGATGAAATAGTGGATTTCATATGGATCTTAAATAATAAAACTTCAGAGAAGAAGTTTGGTGATGTTATTGGCAAAAGCCTACTTACATTGAACCCGGGAGTGGTAGAAACTGGGATCTTTGAAACTTTCAAAAAGGTAGTCGAAACAGGTCAGCCTGATGAGAGTATTCGACATTATGTCCATGAACAATTTAACGGGTGGTTCCAACAATCATCTGTCAAACAGGGAGATGGGGTAGCGACTACCACACGAGACATCACCGCATACAAAAAAGGAATAGAAATGCGGATATCAGCTGCACGTGCTGCAGAAAGACGGATTCGTAAATTAGAAGCGGAGCAGCAACGGGAGATTTTCAGGGTATCGTTAAGCACTTTAGAAGAAGAACGTAGGCAGATTTCCGAGCGACTTCACAACGGTATTGGCCAGATCCTTTACGGAATTAAAATAAGTATGTCAGCGCTTCATTACGGTTTAGATGAAAGTGTTTTTAAAAACGCGAAGTCATATACCGACAAGCTTTTAAAGGATGCTATCGACGAAACGCGTCGAATTTCCCACGAACTTATGCCCATTAACTTGGAACAATTCGGACTTAAATCTGCGATTGAAGAAATTTGTGTCGAATTGTCAGGTAGCACGACGTTCAAATTTAATATTAAAGGTCCATACAAAAATATCGAGAATTACTTACAGCTTGCTGTCTATCGTACAGTTCAGGAATTAATGCTCAATGTTATTGAGCACGCGCATGCTACACATTGTAGTATTAATGTGGAAGTTAATCGAACAGAGATTCTAATCGCTATAAGTGATGATGGACGCGGAATAAATATTTTACAAACACAGAAGGCAGACTTAGGATTGACAAGCATCCTTAGCAACATCAAATTACTAAATGGCGATGTTCATATTAATGCAGCACCTAGGGGCGGAACTGTCGTTAACATTACGATTCCACGAAGTGAAAGTATAATTGTTTAATCTTTAGCCAAGTCAAACTTCGCTTTTCCTTCTGTGTCATTTAATGTACTTTCAGAATTGACAAAAATCACTGTCTCTTTAGTATTAAATCTAAAAGAGACAGTAGAGTTTTAGCGCATATTTTTTAACGGTATTTGCTTTTCCAATTTCACGGATTCCATTTTTGTGGAGTCATTCAATACATTCTTAAACCACTCTTCAGACTTTTCTGTTCCAGACTTTTGCATGAGCAATTTACCCAGTTCGATTACATCGTCGTTGGCCATCCGAACCGAACCGTGCGATTCTGCATTACCCAAAGATTGGATATCTTTTGTACCATGTATAGTATAGGGCATTTGGTATACAATACGTGCCCGGCCCATAGGATTACCATTCTCTCCCGGTTTTTTGTAGCTTTCGGATTTTGCCCAATCGCTTTCCGGGGGTGTCCAGTCTGGATTCCAATCGATCTGATGAATCTGAAAATCACCCTCTGGAGTAGGATGTCCTTCTTTACCAACCGCTATAGAAAATTTTTTCAGCGTATCGGTACCCTGTAGCACATATAGTTGTCGTTGCGAGATGCTAATAAGAACATGCGTACTGTCCTTCGATGTTTTTTCTTCACTACTGACTTCCTTCTTAGCGGATTTTTCCCCGCAGGATGCACTTAGGATGGCAAGGGCAAGAATGAAAAATTTGCTTGTTGTTTTAATCATATGATAATTTATTTGTTTAAGTAATCTTTATTAAAAGTATCGGGTAATCCATCGTATTATCAATCACCGTTTTCTATATTTTATTTTTTTGTCACTACCTATTAGATATCCTATAGGTTGTAATGCTGGCACCCGGTCGCATATTATCTTAATTATGCCTGCACAGGGAATAGCTATTACCATACCGGGTATGCCCCATATCAACTCAGCTATGACCAAAGACAAAATAGTAAACAGCGCATTTATATTCACTTCGTCCCCTACAATAAGAGGTTCTAATAGATAAGTTTGCACAAATTGTACGAATGCATATATACCTATCACGCCCACGATAATTCCCGTTTCTCCCCCTTGTGCCATTACTCCCAGCAGCGTAATGGCCGTGCCTGTCAGGTTACCTATAAACGGGATTAACTCTAACAATCCACATATAATTGCAAAAAAGAAAGCATTTTCCACACCTATTGCTGTAAAACCGATTCCGTATAGGATCCATAGGGTTAATATCATCTTTGCAAGACCGATAACATAGCTCGCTGCTACCGTACTTGCCGAGTCTACGATTTCCAACGTGCGTTTTGGATTGTCTGATTTTGTACTTTTAAGCAAAAATGCCTTTATTCGCGAGCGATAGAACAGAAGCAAATAAATATATACCAAGACCAATATAAAGTCTACTAGCATTCCAAACAACGTAGAAATTATTGACGTGCTACCTACATCCGTACCGTTTTTCATCTGATCTTCCACGATTGCTTTTTGTCGCGTTTCGTCAATTCCCACTCTGCTTTCTATCCAGGACTGTACTTTAGAAACCATATCGCCTATGTTTTTTTTCATATCTACTACCTGTTCGGCAAAGCTTTGTAATTGCCAATTCAATAAGAATATAATTCCGGAACAAATTACCAATAGACATGCAATAGCTATCAAAGCACTGGCCCATCGAGGCATTCCTTTCTTTTCAAAAAAAGTGGAAGGGCCTAAAAATAACATCGCTAAAATTCCGGCCATCGCTAGCGGTGCCAATACCTCTTTTCCAAAGTATAAAATTGTTATAGACAGCACAGTGAGCAGAATGATCTGTGTCCCTTTAAAAAGTGAATTAGTCATATTTTTTGTTCAATTTTTCAAATTTCTATTGCCTTTTATAAAAGAACTTATTGTTCTAACTTAAAACAGCAATATCTCTTTTAAGTTCATCTCGATTTTCGAATAATAGAAGCTAATGGGATCATCAGGGTGGGGGAGTCAGAGAAGTTTATTCTTTCAATATGTAATAATATATCAGCAATAATCCGTTTACTAAGAACGAGAATGAATTAGAAATTATGATAGGCCATTCAGATTTCATAATTCCATAAACAACCCAAAGCGCTACGCCTGCCATAAGCACAATAATCATAGTAGGTGACAAAGGTTGCACCTCTTTTTCTTTAATCACTTTTATTAATTGAGGTAACATTGATATAGACGTCAATGCCCCTGCAATTGTTCCGATTACCGTTTCCATCTCTCTTTTTGCTTTATTGTAAATCTATTTAACACTTATTTGCTTGTAGTGCGGGAATGTCCTCCACCTATGCCATTGGACACGATACTTCTCTTCAGAAATCTTAAATAACTAATGAATTACTCTTAAATTAAACAGCTATATTGACCATATGTTCATTATTGACTATTCGAGTGAAAATTCACCCTAAAGGCGGAGGAGAGAAGGTTATTATATGTCATATAGAGATTCAGAGTGCCAAAGTACGTTGAGATCTGGCCGAGCGCATGTTTCGGTATTGCGAAAAGATATATGACAAATACCGGATGTCTGTTGCGGCGATAAATATGACTTCAACAGAATAGAAGATTTTAAACTAAATCATTTCCAAGCTGTTATTTGCATATGAAAATATGGATAAAATGGTTGATTGGAGTGGTAGGAACTATTGTGTTGATTCTTGTGAGTGGGAGCTGGTACCTTGCTCGCCATTATAAACCTATCATTAAAGAGAAATTAAGTGAAAAGATATATACAGAATCTCAAGGCCAGTATCGTCTTGTTATAGATGATTTGGATGTTAGTATTCTACGCGGGGCATTAAGATTTACCGGTATACGGCTTATATCAGATACTACGCTGTATGCTAAACTTAAAGCGCACAAGAAAGCATCTGCGATGCGCTTTGACGTTGTTTTGAATACGCTTAAAATTGATGGACTTAATGTATTGGGAGTGCTTTTTACGGATAAAGTAAACGTGCAACATATTGTAATGGATTCGCTACGTGTGCATTTGGTCAAGGAGGTGCTGCCTTACACACCACCGGATACCAACGGTACCGATCTCTATACCCAGATTAAGGACACCTTTAAAGAATTGCGGATCGAAATGTTCGAAGTAAAGTCGCTTAATCTAGAAGCTGTTGATAAAAGTGTGAAAGAGCCCGTGCTCCTGAAGAGGGGGTATGTAAAACTATCTGATTTTTTGATGGGGCCGGATAGTAAAACAGATACTAGTAGAATCCTTTATTGCAAAAGGATCCAGATGGAGCTGCCCGGATTTACCTATTCCATTGCACATACCCCATATCAATTATCCTTTGACCACTTGAAGCTGGATAGCCGTACCCAGTCGGCACTGCTGCACAATATTCGATTGGGACCTAAAATCAAAAAAGAACAGTATTTTAAAAATGATAAACAGAATAAAGCGTTGATCGCTCTACAATGGGATACCATCCGTTTAGAAAATTGGGATATGCCCTTGCTGCTAAGGAGGGGGGGATTTTATGCCAAGAAGATATATCTGAATAAAGGGTCGGCAGTCTTTAGGAAAGACCGCCGTTATCAGAAGGATAATGTAAACAAAATCGGAGATGCCCCCCATCAGCAGATCATGAAACTAAAGCAGCACATTGCTGTGGATACGGTATTCGTGGAGCATTCAATAGTGCAGTATAGACAAATTAATGATTCGGGTACGGATGAGGGAGTAATATCATTTATAGATACTAGAGGGATAATCGTCAATATGACCAACGATAAGGTACGACTGCATAAAGATGGTTTCATGCGTGCAGATTTAAAGACGATGTTGATGGGTAAAAGCGAGTTGCATGCCGTATTTGGTTTCGATATGCAACGTAATGATGGTGCGCATAGTTATAAAGGAAGCCTTGCAGCTATGAGAGCTACAGAGTTTAATCAGATACTGACTCCCTTGCTCAACATGAAGATATCTTCGGGCAATATTCGTTCTATAAGTTTTGATATGGAGGGCAATGATAGCGGTAACTGGGGAGATTTTCGTTTTGATTATGATGATTTTAAGATAGCGTTATTAGGCGACTTGTCAGGAGGCAAGCGGAAGAAGAAGGGAATTGTTTCATTTTTTGTGAATACATTTGTGATAAACGATAGCAATCCAGATGCAAATGGTATTTACCATGTCGGTAAGGTAAATTATAAACGAGTACCTGAATATTCTCACTTTAAGTCGATATGGAAAAGCCTACAGGAGGGTATACAGCAATGTGTCGGAATGTGATGGCTTTTCCTCCAGTTTATGTGGCCGGGGCATAAATCATTGTTACAAAAGCAAACCAAAATGGTATCACCAAATATTTAGCTCCCTAGCGCAAATGTCTTTCGCGTAAAGTGTTTCTGAGTCCGAAGTTTCTATTTCACGAGTAGTGTGCACTATTTATAGAATTATGAGAAATTTTCAACTTTATGACGTTATAGCCGTTGTATGTTAAAACCATTACGTAATTATAGATGATTGGATTTGTAAAACTGAGTATTCCCATATTATATGAGCTTCGAGATTTAGGATTCAATATCCTTCAGTCAGTGTCAGAAATTGGAAATCCCGATCCCAGTTGGGTACCAGACCATGTAAATTTGGATATTTATATAGATCCTTACGATAGTAAAATATATCATAACAGGACGCCTTTGATAAAGAGACAAATATTATTTATAGATGATGCTATAAACAGCAATAATTATGAGAATTTGAAAGGACATGTATTTTATATATATCAGGGTGATTAAGTACAAGTTGGCAAAAACAAACTTCTCTTTCTCCTGTCGAAAATGCAATTGAAAGAATAAAAGCTGATGGCGATATCTCTAAGCCTGTATTGGTTCGAGGAATGAATTTACAAAGTGTGCTAAATAAGATGTAAGTGGTATTTTTTTGGAGTGATTGAATTTGTTCAGCCACTGCTTTGGCGAAGACCTCCAGAACTAAATATCGAAAATATCCATTAGTATGAAAATAGAGATAACTGTTGTCCGTTTTTGGATTGATGAGGATTCTTCGCATCCCCCATTACCGTCTTACCCCCATACTTCCAAGAGTCTCTCCTTTCTTGATCGATAACTTGCTGTACATCAAACTGAGGCGTAAACTGTTGTTCTGCCTGTAATACGATTTGGTGAAGTTTCTGTATCGTTTTTAGTTTGTCGGTATTCCCTAACTTCGACTTTTGTATACCATTGTGCAGTATTTTAATTCCCTCATCATAGACTTTGATCGGTACAGGAAATGGATGACCATCTTTTCCTCCATGTGCGAAAGAGAAACGCGCTGGATCATCAAAACGGCATGGGGCGCCGTGTATGATCTCGCTGACCAGTGCCAATGACTGCATAGTCCGTGGGCCCACTCCTTGTAATAGAAGAAGGTCTTCAAATGTATTGATATCAGCTTCCCGGGTTACATATAGTAATGCTCCTAGGCGCTTTAAATTGACATCTTTGGATTGTATGTCATGCCGCATGGGCATCTGGAGATGTCGTATTTCTTTCAGAACCCGTGAGTGGTCATCTTTTGATAAGGATAGGATACCCTTGCGGTTTTGAGTAGCTTCCGAAGCAGTCAGGTTTAAAATACGTCCTTTGGAGATACCGCGTATGCCACTATGGGGTTCATCGACGAATGACTTCAGGTTTTCGGAGTGCCAGTGATAGCGTCGTGCCGTCCCGTCATATTCGTGCATGCCCTGCTGGACAACAGCCCAATTCCCCTGGTCAGAAACAACAAAATTGTGAAGGTACAACTGATACCCATCCTGTATAGCGGTATTGTCTACTTTGGCGGTTAGTTTGCTTGCGCGGACGAGGCTGTTGCCATCTATTCCTGTAGCATGTGCTATCCGTAGTATCTCAGTCGGGGTATTACGGGACAATTTTCCTTTGCCTCCACAGATATATATTCCGAGTTGCCTAGCCTGGGGATTTATCGCTC
>JBEBQJ010000079.1:0-21379 GCA_040395455.1 Sphingobacterium yanglingense
TGTTTAAAAATACTTTTAATTTATTTACTAATGTTTACATTAGTGTTGTGGTACCGAAACCAAAATTATGATATGGAAAAGAAAACAGTTGTAACCAAGTTGGGAATGCCTGATAATTTGAAATGGGGCTACCTAGGGATTTTAATTTTTATGATGGGCGATGGGGTTGAGCAAGGTTGGTTGAGTCCCTATCTTGTTGAGCACGGTATGAGCATACAGCAGTCGGCAACATTATTTACGGTATATGGGATAACAATAGCGATATCTTCGTGGTTCTCGGGAGTTTTGGCGGAGAGCTATGGACCAAGAAAAGCGATGCTGATGGGCTTGATACTATATATCCTGGGGACGATTGGATTCGTAGGGATGGGAATGGCCAAGTTGGACTACAATGCGATGCTGTTATTCTATGCCATCAGAGGCTTTGGTTATCCATTGTTCGCGTACTCGTTTATGGTATGGGTGACCTATAGGGCGCCACAAAAAACGTTGAGTACTGCAGTGGGGTGGTTTTGGTTTGTCTTTACAGGTGGATTGAATGTTTTGGGAGCTTATTATTCCAGTTGGGCACTGGAGCGCTTTGGCTATGAAGACACGTTGTGGAGTTCTATTATATGGGTTTTAGTGGGCGCTTTTTTTGCATTGGTTGTCAATAGGGATAAATTCGAAACCAAAGCCTCCAAAGGCGCCGCAAGTAAGGAGCTACTAAATGGGCTGACCATCATAAAGAAAGAACCTAAAGTGTTGCTCGGAGGGATAGTTCGTGTGATCAATACTACAGCGCAATTTGCTTTTCCCGTCTTTTTACCCATGTATATGGCACAGCAAGGGTTTGAGACAAAAGAATGGTTGCAGATCTGGGGAACCATTTTTACGAGCAATATCATTTTTAATTTAATATTTGGGTTTGTGGGCGATCGTTTGGGCTGGCAAAATACAATTATGTGGTTTGGAGGTATAGGTTGCGCAGTGACAACGGTTCTATTCTATTATTCTCCGGTATGGTTCGATGGCAGCTATTGGGCTGTGATGGCAGCAGGGATAGCTTGGGGGGCAATGTTGGCGGGATACGTACCGCTATCTGCACTGGTGCCTTCTTTGGTGAAAGAAGATAAGGGAGCAGCCATGGCTATATTGAATTTGGGGGCTGGTCTGCCTGTATTTGTAGGCCCTGCTCTCGTAGGTGTTTTGATCGGTGTGGTGGGGAATGAGGGTATTATATGGGTGTTGGCAGGCTTGTACATCTGTAGCGCAATCCTAACGAAATTCATTTCTATCGATAGGGAAGATAAGGAGGAAAGATTTGGTAAAGTGGTCATTAAAGAATAATAAAATATGAAATAGCTATGTAGTAAAGGATACACAAATACGAATGACTGGGGAGTAGCATGCTTGCCCGTAGAAATTAAAAGACAAACCGAGCTTGCGAGCTCATGAAATAATGATATACATATGAAGGTATTGCTTACGGCGCCCTATGAAAATGCCAAGGCGTTGCGCGAATTGGAAAGCTTGTTTGATGAAGTGATTTATCGTTCATGGAAACCACATGGTCGTGCATATAATCCAAATGAACTTAATGCATTGCTGAAAGAAACTGGAGCTAATGGATTGATTTCTGAACACGATGAGATTACGGAAGAGGTATTGCGTGCAAATCCCCATTTGAAATTTGTGGGTATCTGCAGAGGTACTCCGTCAAATATCGATATTGGAGTGGCTACTGCATTGGGGATTCCCGTTTTTAATACGCCAGCCCGTAATGCACAGGCGGTGGCGGAAATGTTTATCGCTAATGTAATCACCTTGCTACGGAATACTATTCCTGCAATCAATTGGTTGGAAGAAAGAAAATGGGGCGAAGGGGCCCATGCGTCTTACTTAGCGTTCAAGGGGAATGAGTTGGCCGGAAAAAAAGTTGGTATGGTTGGCTTTGGTGCTGTTGGACAACATATTGCTCGCATGTTAGTCAATTTTCCTGCTGAAATTTATTATTTTGATCCCTACTATAGAGACCCTAACGACGATTTTAAAAAAGTAGAGTTGGACGAGTTGTTTTCGATTTGTGATGTGATAGGTATTCACTTGCCTGTTACGGCCGAGACTACAGGGATGATTGATAGCAGATATCTTTCCTTAATGAAGCCGGAAGCCATTTTTGTGAATACCGCTCGTGCCACTGTAGTGAATCGTACGGACCTATTGGAGGTTATAGAATCGGCTCGGATTCGCGGGGCTGTATTGGATGTGTTCTATAACGAACCTCCTGATGAAATAGACTATAAAATGATTTTGAATAAACGGGTGTTGGCAACACCACATATCGCAGGTGCGACCCATGAGGTGGAAGACCATCATGCATTTATCATGAACAATAACCTACGCGAGTTTTTTTATCATAATAATAAGTCTATTAAGCAGTTGGTCAATAAAGAGGTAATTGAAATTGTAAAATAATAAAATGGCAAAAAGCATCTATTTGGTTGTTGATATCGGTACAGGGAATGCCCGCGTAGGAGTGTCTACGACGGCAGGAGATATTCTTTCCATAAAAAGAGAAAACGTGCATTATCTCGTGGACTCGGGGTATGAAGAGTCTATATATTTTGATCCCGAAGAACTATGGGACCGGATTGTGGAGTTGGCACGGGCAGCATTGGCCGAATCAGGGGATGTCGTGGTCAGGGCCATTACCGCTACCAGTCAACGCGAAGGAATTGTAGTCATTGATGGTAAAGGCCGTTCCCTGATCGGTATGCCAAATATTGACCACCGAGGACGAAAATGGGAAGGAGACTTGCCGGACAAAGACCTGGTGTATAACCTGTCAGGTAGATACCCGACTTCATTATTCTCTGCTTTTAAACTGGTCGGTGTCCGGGAGGTGTACCCTGAACTCTTCAAGCAGATAGCGTGTGTGATGAGTATTTCAGACTGGATACAGTATAAATTCTCCGGTATTACTTCTTATGAACATTCACAAGCCTCGGAAACGTTGTTGTATGATGTGGAAGCAAAAGAATGGTCTCCTCGGCTTTTGGGTTTGTTTGGGATTTCTCCCGATATCCTTCCGGTATTGAAGGACTCCGGAACAGTGCTGGGATCTATAAAAAAAGAGATAGCCGATGCATTGGGAGTTTCGGATGAAGCGGTGGTGGTGGTCGGTGGTGGAGACACACAGCTGGCGATTAGGAGTATGGAACCCTCTCCGAATGATGTGGTGATTGTATCTGGAACGACCACGCCTATCATCAAGATTGTATGTGGATATGAAAAGGATGAGGACCAACGTACCTGGACAAGTCGGCATATCGATAGGTCAAGTTTTATTTTGGAAGCAAATGCAGGCGTGACGGGATTGAACTATCAACGGCTGAAGGAAATATTCTATCCCAATGAAGGATATGATGTGATAGAGAAGGAACTGGACGACACGAGCTACTCGCAGTGTGTGGCTTCGTTGGGATCGTTGATTGCGGATGAGGAAGAGCCATTGACCAAAGGAGGCTTTATATTCAATGCACCGGTGTCGCATCAATTGACCCGTGGTAGTTTTGTATTTGCTGTTTTATGGGACATCGCCTGCTCTATCTATGAGAATTATAAGTTCTTGTGTGCAGTGTCTTTGCACCATGAGTCTTATATCTGGGCCTGTGGTGGAGGGGTGGAAAGTAAAAAACTACGCCAGTTTTTAGCTAATGTTTTGGGAAAGAGTATCCGGGTGAGGAATACCTTTAGACAGGCCTCCGTGTTGGGCGGAGTATTCTTATGTAACGATGCTTTGGGGATACCTAATGTCGCACCAGCACTGATGGATGAGATATTTCCACAGGAGCATGATAAGTTTGAAAAATTGTATCTAGAATGGAAAAATGCCAGAAAGACATTTAAACAGGTGATATCGTAAATGAAAAAATACTTCTTCGGAATAGATATTGGGACGCAAGGGGTTCGCGTGATTTTGGTGGATCAATGGGGAGCAGTGGTTGCTTCTGAATCCAAAAAATTCGAGCTTGAGGCCGGATTTCGTGAGAAGCAATCTCCCGCTGTGTGGTGGGCAGATTGTCATCGGTTGATCAGTGATATCGTAGGGGCTCTTCCGTCGGATTTTGATCGGCAGTCTATCCTTGCGGCTGCGGTAACCTCAACATCGGGTACGGTTATTCCTTTGGATGTAGACCATAAACCTATCCACAACGCAATTATGTATAGTGATCCGCGGTCGGCAGCGCAGGGAGAAAGAATTAAGGCTTTAGCGGCTAAATATATACCGAACGGTTATATAGGCTTTAATGCCTCATCTGGCATCAGTAAAATGTTGTGGTATATAGATTCGTTTCCGGACCGTGTTCCGGAAATTGCGCTATGGATCCATGCATCTGATTTTATAGTTGGCAAATTGTCTGGCAATTACAGAACAACAGATTATACGAATGTATTGAAATCTGGTTATGATCTGGATAGCTTGTCTTGGCCAGCGTATATTTTTGAGAAGGTTGGCTTGCAAAAGGAATGGATGCAGGATGTAGTGCCTTCGGGAACAGTGGTCGGGAGTCTCCACAAAGAGCTTGCGGAATATTGGGGGATACCTGAAATCGCTATTGTGGTAGGTATTACCGATGGCTGTGCGAGTCAAATGGCTTCGGGTGCTGTTAGCCCCGGGGATTGGAATACGACTATCGGAACGACATTGGTTGTTAAAGGGGTGACGGTCAATTCGGTCGTTGACCCTTTGGGAAGATTGTATAGCCATAGGCATCCCGAAGGATATTGGATGCCAGGAGGAGCTAGCAATACTGGAGCGGACTGGATATCCCTAGACTATAATGCGGACTTGGAAAAGCTCAATGCTGATGCAGAACGAATGATACCTACAGGATTGATTGCATGGCCCTTAAGGCAGGAGGGAGAACGCTTTCCAATGGTGGCTCCTCAAGCTGTGGCCATCATTCCGGAGACGAGCGTGAAGAGTGAAAGCTATGCTGCCAATCTAGAAGGTGTGGCTTTTATCGAACGATTGGCCTATGAAATCATTACGGAATTGTCGGGCGAGAGGTTGAATGCAGTGTACACAGCAGGTGGAGGTAGCAATAGTGATGTGTGGCTGAAAATCAGATCGTCCGTACTGAATGTACCTATTTTTAAGTGCAAAGAGGCCAGTGGTGCTCTTGGGGCAGCGATAATGGCGGCTTCCCAAACGTATTATAGTTCGCTGACACAGGCTGCTAAGGGGATGACTGTGGTTGAAAAGAAAGTAGAGCCAGAACAGCAATTGGTGGATGCCTATGAGGAGCAGTATCAATTATTTAAAAAGAGATTGAAAGCGTTAAAATATATATAGATATGGTTACGATATATTTGCTACGGCATGGAGAGACAGCGTATAATGCCGATGGCAATAAATACTGTGGACGGACTGATATTGGTCTGACAGATAAGGGGCTGAGCCAGGCGCATAGGATGAGCAGTTTGCTCAAAGATGTTCAGTTCGATGCTGTTTTTTCGTCTCCCTTAAAGCGAGCAAAAGATACGGCAGCAATAGCCTCGGGGAGAGAAGGGGATGTGGTTGTCGATAATCGGTTGATAGAGGTTGATTTTGGGCAATGGGAAGGAAGAAGGCCAGAAGAATTCCAGTCCGAGGACCCACAAAGCTGGGTTAACTGGCTTTCGGATCCAGAGGACTATCGGGCGGGGAATACCGGTGAAACAGCTAAAGAGGTTATAGCACGATTGGATTCTTTCTATAATGACTTGGTGGAGCGCTATAATGGTAAAACGGTGCTTGTCGTTGGCCATAATGGTGTCAATAGATTTTTTATGGCCGCTCAATTGGGGATGCCTCTTAGAAATTACAGAAAAATTGTGCAGGATAACTCTGCATTGACATTATTGACATTGTCAAAAGAGCAAGGTATCAGCTTGTTGAAGTTAAATGCGTAGTGATGTATTGATAGAAAAACTACCGAGGTGATTTCATACAGTATAATCTATGGCGTATGAGCTGTATTTTGGTGTTGTGAAAACACAAAGCGCGTTTCTCGAGTAGAGAAACGCGCTTTTGTTATGGCGTGGTGGATAGCCCCGTATTAAAAAGAGTTTCGGATGATAACTTGTGTAGGGTTACGCTCTTTTATTACTTTCTTGTCAAGGATAGCTGAGGTTACAGATGCTCCCATTTGGTCGAAATCTGTTGATATGACAGTGATGCCTCCTTCTAGGATTTCCTTTACAGCGGTGTCATTGTAAGATATCAAGCCGATGTCCCGACCCAAAAGGTAACCCTGCTTCTTAGCCAGCTTGATTAATGTGACATCGTCTGTGTCGTAACGGCTAAAGGTTATATAGCCGATATTTTTCTGAAAACCACCCTCAGTTACCTCAGATTGTATGTCGTAAGGGATAGACTGTTCTTGGCAGTATTTGATAAAGCCTCGGATGACCTGCTCGGCATGAACAGCCTCGCTGTGGGCAATAAGTATCAATTTTTTATACTTTTTGATTTGCTCTTGTAGTTTGATAAAGCTGTTGTAGATATCGTACTCAAAGTCTTGATAGATGACCGAATGGTTGCCATCCAGTTTTTCCTGATTATAGTCAATAATGATACGTTTGTGGGCAGGGATTTGGTTTAATACCTCACTTGGGTCTTCTTTTAAAAAAGTAACCACTACGAAATGGGTATAATTGTTAAGGTTCTCAAGGATGATATTACTGAACACTTTGTAGTTGTGGTGATGGAAAAAAACATCTACATCGGCTACGTCCTTTGTCCCTGTGAGGATAGATTGATAAATCTGTTCACGCATGATGTTCATTTTATCCAGTAATAATAGGACTCTATAGGAATGTTGCGCATCTTTTTTCTTTACATAATAACCTTTACGATAGACCGCCTCGATAATTCCTTTCTCGACGAGATAGTTGATTCCTTTTAAAACCGTCTCCTTGCTCATGTTAAACTCTTGTTGTAGCTGATTCAGCGAAGGAATACGATCCCCAATGTGTAAATCTTCATTTTCAATCAATGCGTGGATATGATTTACCAATTGGAGGTATTTTACTTTAGGGTTATTTGTTGTATCGGTTTTAAGAGACATATAAATAGAGATATTCTAAATCAAAAATAGTTAATTAAATTAAGATTTTGTCGAGCTGTTAAAGCCTCTGTATTATTCTATATTTTTTTATTTTCTTGTGATTACAAAAATAAGTTTTTACTTTTACTAAACCAAACCAGTCTAGACCAGACTAGTTTAAAAAAGTAACTAAATTATAAACAGTAGCATGAATATATTTTATTCCAGAGGAATTATCTTCTTAATATTGGTTTCACTACCAGTATTACTCGTTGCGCAGAGCGGGACTGTACTAAAAGGCAAAGTTATGAATGTATTGGGAGAGCCCATATCGGGGGTGACCGTCACGGTAAAAGGCAAGTCTGCAAAGACGGCTACCGATTCGGTCGGAGGCTTTTCCTTGTCATCGGTAACGCAAGGAGATCTTGTCCTTTTCTCGATTTTAGGTTATATCCCCAAATCCCAGTCTTTAGAACTGGGAAAGACTATGAACGTAACTTTGTTGCAGAGTGCCGAGATGATTGACGATGTCGTGGTTATCGGATACGGTACGACCACGAAAAAGGATTTAACAGGGGCTGTAGGTAAAGCTAGTGTAGTCGATATGCAAAAGGCACCTGTCGTCAATTTTGAAGAAGCTTTGGCAGGTAGGGTCGCTGGTGTGCAGGTCAGTTCTAATGATGGGCAACCAGGAGCTGAGCTCAATATTATTGTAAGGGGAAATAACTCCGTTACGCAGGATAACTCCCCACTGTATGTTATTGATGGGTTTCCCATAGAGTCCTCTGTTGGAAACACGGTCAATCCGGAAGAAATAGAGTCTATAGAAGTATTGAAAGATGCTTCGGCAACAGCAATCTACGGAGCTAGAGGGGCGAATGGAGTAATAATCATCACAACAAAAAAAGGAAAGGCTGGGGTACCCGTTATCTCTTATAACGGTTGGGTCGGATTGAACAGTATCATAAAGAAGCAGAAGATGCTAAATCCTTATGAGTTTGTTAAATATCAACTGGAACAGAATGAAACGTTGTATAGTAAAATCTATCTAAGAGATGACCAGACACTAGAAGATTATAGAAGTATGACAGGAGTAAATTGGCAGGATAAAGTATTTCATCAGGCTATAACCCATAATCATAATGCGGCCATTCGTGGTGGAAATGCCCGGACGCGATTTGCTCTTTCTGGTTCCGTGATAGACCAGGATGGTATTCTTATCAATAGTGGGTTTAATAAGTATCAGGGACGTTTGGTATTGGACCAAACGGTGAATGATAAGTTGAAAGTTGGTGTCAATCTGAATTATACAGCGTACAAACGCTACGGGACCATTGTGTCAGAACAAGGAGCGAGTCCAACGGCGAGTTTGATGTATAGTATATTAGGATTCAGACCGGTCACGGGTAATGCGCTGACAGATGCGACGTTATTGGATGATCTGTATGATCCGGATATAGATCCAAGTGCAGGAACAGACTTACGTATCAATCCTTATCTAGCCGCTAACAATGAATATAATCCGTTGTTTAGTGCTGGCCTGATAGCCAATGGATATCTAGAGTATAAAATCACGAAGGATTTGGTCTTCAAGACGACTGGAGGATATACTAAGACCAATCAACGAAAGGAAATATTCTCTAACGCTAATTCGCGGGGTGGACACCGTTTTACAAACAATAAAATAAATGGGTCTATCTGGAATAATGAAATTACCAATTTGCTTAATGAAAATACATTGAGCTATAGCAAAAAGTTTAATAAAAAGCATACGCTAAAAGCGCTGGTCGGATTGACGATGCAGGATATCCGGACGTATGGCAACGGATTTTCGTCCATATTAATACCTAACGAATCATTGGGTATGAAAGGGCTAGATGAGGGACAGATAACGAAGGCTCCTATTACGGATGTATCTCATGGCTTGCTGTCTTATCTAGGTCGGGTGGACTATAACTATTTGTCCAAATATCTAGTGACATTGTCCTATAGGGCAGATGGCTCGTCCAAGTTTCCTAAGAACAATCGTTGGGGATATTTCCCGTCTGCTGCAGTGGCTTGGCGGATAAAGGAGGAGAAATTTATGCAATCTATGGCTTGGCTACACGATGCTAAACTCCGTACCGGCATCGGAGCGACAGGTAATAATAGGGTGTTGGAATATGCATCGCTGAGTGCGCTTCAGATGAGCCCTTCGTCGGGATATAGTTTTGGTAACAGTCCAGGCGTAGGTCTTGTGCCTACGACGTTGGGTAACCCTACGTTGAAATGGGAAACCACAGTTCAAACGAATGTTGGATTGGACTTGTCTTTTCTGAAGAATAGAATCACCTTGACAACGGATTACTATCACAAAGAGACGAAGGATCTCTTGCTGAATGCAACACTCGCGCCGAGTATGGGATTCTTGAACGGGTTTAAAAATATAGGGCGGGTATCGAATAGTGGGGTCGAATTTACGTTAGAAACACAAAACGTCCGTACGCAGGGTTTTTCTTGGAATTCTAGCTTTAATATTGCATTCAATAAGAATAAGGTGCTTTCTCTTAATGAAGATGAACCAAGTTTGGCAACACGTGTTACTTGGGGAAATTTTAATAACGCCTATCCTTATATCGCTATCCCTGGTCAGCCTATAGCCCTATTTTATGGGTATCTATTTGATGGTGTTTACCAGTATGCGGACTTTAACCCGGATGGAAAAGGGGACTATGTGCTAAAACCAGGAATACCTAACAATGGCAATCCAGCTGCCAGTATCAAACCTGGTGATATCCGCTTCAAAGATATCAATGGTGACGGGGAGGTGAATGGTTATGACCTAACTATTATTGGTAACCCTAATCCGAAACATATAGGGGGCTTTAATAATAATTTTACATACAAGAACCTGGATTTGAATGTCTTTTTGCAGTGGAGCTATGGTGGGGATATTCTTAATGCGAACCGTATTGAGTTTGAAGGTGGTGATCCTGTGGCACGTGGTTTTTTAAATATGTTTGAGTCTTTTGCGGATAGATGGACTCCGGAAAATCAAACAAATAATCTGTACCGAATAGGTGGACAGGGGCCAGCAGTGTATTCTTCACGTACGATTGAAGATGGATCTTATCTAAGGCTGAAAACGGTGTCTTTGGGATATAATTTCACTACCGAGCAGTTGAAGAAGATGAAGTTGAAATCGATAAGGGCCTATGTATCGGCTCAGAATCTCGTTACCTGGACGAAATATTCAGGGCCAGATCCTGAAGTAAACACTCGTCCTACAGCACTGACGCCATCATTCGACTGGTCAGCTTATCCTAGACCTCGGACGGTCACTTTCGGACTTGATGTTAAATTTTAGATTGAGCTATTGTCACACCCAATAGCGATGGAGCTAACGGAAGACCGTAGAAAGAGGTTAATGGTTGTTTAAAAACACACTGAGCTTGCGAGCTTATGAAATAAATGCGAAGCATTCATGAGTTCCATCGAGAAAACAATTAAATGAACGAATAATCATACATATATGAAATCGATATACACATTACTGCTTACAATAACTGTTGTGCTAAGTTCCTGTTCAAGTCTATTGGACAAGGAGCCTGATTTTGTAACGCCAGAAAATTATTTCAGAAATGAAGGTGAGGCGATGAATAGTTTGAATGGAGTCTACAACAGATTGATTGATACGTTTGGTCGTACGTATAGCCGTGGACTATTTAGTTATCTGGTGTTGAATGACGAGTCTTACTTTAAGAATATATCTATCAACAATATCCGCGTTATGAGTATGGACGCCGCAGATCTGGATATTGGGAGGTTTTGGGAGGTCTTGTACGAGGGGGTCAATCGCGCTAATTTGCTTTTAGAAAATATTGACGGTGTGGACATGGACGCTGAGAGGAGGAATGCGATAAAAGGAGAAGCGCTATTTTTAAGAGGGTACTACTATTACTTGTTGGTTGATTTTTTTGGTGATGTACCCCTTAAGCTTGATGCAACGAAATCTCCAAATGATAAATATCTCCGCCGTACGCCCATTAAGGAGGTATTTGCGCAGATTGTTAAAGATATGACCGAAGCGGAGGAGCTTGTATTGTCGGCACCGCAATTGAAACATAATGAACGTGTTTCCAAAACTGCTGTCCAAGCTATATTGGCTCGCGTATTTCTGAAGATGGCAGGTGAGCCGCTACTGGATGTGGCTCGTTATGAAGATGCATTGATTTATGCGGATAAGGTAATCTCTTCGGGAGTGCATGCTTTGAATCCAGACTTTAAGCAGATTTTTATCAATCATTCAAAAGATATCAATGATTTCAAAGAGTGCTTGTGGGAGGTGGGGATTTATGGGAATAATATCGGTGGGATAGAACAGGCAGGTATGGTGGGAATAGAGAATGGAATCGAATGTCCTGATGAGAATATTGGCTATTCGGGCGGAGGTATGCGCATAACAGCCAAATTATATAGCCTGTTCGGAACGAAGGACACCCTAAGGAGAGATTGGAGTATCAGTCCATATCGTTTTGTAGTCGCCAATGGAGCAACAACAAAGCAGAACTATAGCGCACAACAAATATATGACCGAAATCCTGGCAAATGGCGTAGGGAATATGAGCTAGGTACGAAAGCAAGAAGCCGCAATTCGACCAACTTTCCTATTATTCGTTATAGTGATGTACTCTTAATGAAAGCAGAAGCAGAAAATGCACTCCATTCGCAACCTACAGCGGCGGCCGTTGATGCTGTTAATCAGGTGCGTAGAAGAGCTTTTGGTAAGCCTGTCGGGACAGTAAATGTAGCTAGTGACATGCCTGGAAACTTGGATAAAGTGGCCTTTCAATCCTACATTCAGGATGAGCGTATGCGCGAGTTTTGTTTTGAAGGGATACGAAGACATGATTTGATACGGTGGGGGATATATGTGCCGACGATGAACATATTGGGTAAAGAGATAAGTACTACCGCCCCAGCTGCACATCGCTACGGAGGAAATGCAGGATTGAATACGACAGATAGAAATGTATTGTTCCCGATTCCGAATACGGAGATTACCGTTAATAAATTGATGACACAAAATATAGGTTGGTAAATCTGATGAAAATGAAAAAATATATCTTTTGTTTGGCTGTAATGGGAGTAATGTCTTCGTGCATGAAAGAAAAAATAGCTTCTGCGGACCTTACAGTTACCACAGACCGTACGGTATACAATGTAGGAGATACGGTGACTTTCCATTTTTCGGGAAATCCGGATAATATTGTTTTTTATTCAGGCGAACCCGGACACGATTATAACCTAAAGGATAGGCAGTATGCAGACAATGATCTGCAGATTGATTTTAAGACTTTGGTGCAATGGGGGGTAATATATGATAATCTGAAGTTGTTGGTTTCTAATGATTTCAATGGAGTGTATGATAAAACCAACGTAGCTGCCGCTACTTGGGTCGATATATCGGAAAAAGCCGTTTTTTCAGATAAACTGGATAATGTGCCTTCGGGTACCATTAGCCTATTGCCGTACGTCAGTAAGGTGGATACAGCCTCTTTGTATGTTGCCTTTAGGTATACAGATTTTCAAAAGCAACAACAGAACAGGTGGATTGTACGAAGTTTTAATGCAAATAAGGTGTCTCCCGAAGGAGTGGTGACCAATGTGGCGACGATGGCGACGGGAGGTTGGAAGGCCATTAGTTTTTTGAACGATAGTCAGGTATGGACAATCTCTGCCGCGCAGTTGCTGATGTATGGCGGACCAGCTACGGCTACCGATAATGATGATTGGGTGATAACAAAGGGCTTTAAAGTTAGAGAGTCTGTTGCTTCAAAAGGCAAGGCTTTAAAGAATATCAGCACGACGATGCAGGAATATAAACATGTCTTTAGCGCTCCAGGGAATTATAACGTGGTATTTGAGACTTCTTCGATATGGTACAGTGGTGCCAAGAATGGTAAAACAGAATTAAATATAGAGATTAAACCATGAGGGGTAACAGCAGAAGGGATAAGAGAGGGCACTTGATTCTATTGATGAACGTGGTATTTGTTTGGTGTGGTCTACTGGGGGCAAACGAGTTGTTTGGGCAGACGGAAGAAGTGGTGACCTTGAAGAACGAGAAGCTACAATTGACTTGGTCTAAGGAGGCAGGAGTGGGGTATCGGCTAAATAAATTGTTGGTAAAGGATAAAAATGGAGTACAACAACTGTCATTGCCTTTGGCAAAAAACCAGCGCTCAGTGCTGTACTCTCCCGTAAAGCCAAGTGTGGACCCTATAGGCCTTAAGGATGTCGCTGGAGCGCCTGTCTTGTTCCCTGATACGGTATATCGTTATGTAACACCAATTTGGAAGCAAGCAACATCACCTGTCAGCATGAATGTGGCTGGCGAAGTATGCGCATACCAACCTGAGCTGTTCGAAAAATCCAATTCGGTAATCAGCTTCAAACAGGAAGATCGGCGTTACAATATGCAGGAAAGCTGGTCTTTCGATCAGAACCATCCCAGTGATATCTGTGTTACGATGACTATCGAGGCCAAAGTGGCAGGGTATTATGCCATGGCAACCCCCTCGTTGACGGTGGGTGAACCCGATAACTTTCAATGGGGTCTGATACCTGGAATGTTTCAGGGAAATGCTATTAATCCGGATTTCGTACGGGCGTATGCCTATGGACATGGTATCCCAGATAAGCCTGTTGTAGTTCGTGAACGGACCACCTCGACACTGGCCTCATTGCTGACATTGTCATCTGGGGTGACTATAGCTACTATCGCAGAGCCAGGTCACGCGAGAGATCCTTGGCCAAAGGATAAAAGAAGAAATGACCTTTGGCAGCTGGGTTTGTCACTGATGAATAGGCAGGGAGAATTGACACCGACATTATACCATCCTGTATTGGGGGAGGAAGGTTCTTATTTACAACCTGGAGAAAAACGGTCTTTTTCTTTCCGTTATACTATTCAAAAGGAAGACTGGTATAAGGTATTGAATCATGTTATCAATGATATATATCAATTTGATGATTTTCTGAAGCTTAAGCAGACGAAAAAATCACTTAGCGAGCGTATATACACGATGTACGATTATTTGGTAGATGACAGTACGTCCAAATGGAATACCCAACGTTATGAAGATAAGGAGATAGGTGCTCAGGATTATTTAGGTGGGGTATATGGTTCGAATAAAGATGCGATGAAGAATTCGGATTACGGAGCGATGTGGATGTTGGCCAAGTTGACTGGCAATCGTACACTTTTAAACGAGCGGCTGCCACAAGCGGCTAACTTTAAAATGATGCAGCAGCGACGGGACAATGGCTTCTTTACGGGGGCAGCCGCTGGACAATACTACCTCTATAAAAGTAAGCAGTTTGCGGAGGAGTGGGGGCCATACACCGAGCCTATCGGGACGACATATTATATGATGATGGATATTGGGAATATCTTTCTTTTTGAGCCACATCGTGTAGCATTGAAACAAGAATTGAGGTCTGCCGCGGATTGGTTGTTGGCTCGTATGCATAACAATGGGCAATGGGTAGTCGCATACGATAATAAATCTACGCAACCTCTCTTTGAGGACTTGGAGGATTTGAGACCTACCTTCTATGGGTTGTATGTGGCTTATCAGATTTTGCAGGACGAAAAATATAAAAAGGCAGCCATAAAGGGCGCGGATTGGTATATCGACAATGCCATAAAGAAGGGTTGGTTTTTGGGCGTATGTGGGGATACGCGTTTTGCACCTGATTTTGCAACGATACAGGCTGTGCAGGCATTATTGGATATCTATGACCTGACCAATGATGAACGGTATCGTACAGCAGCACATCAACTGGCCCGGTTTTATGTGACATCGATTTATACCTACCCTATACCAACAGCGGTTGACAAAAGTGTGAACAGCCTATCGCGCAAGGATTGGGAAATCAGTCAAGTGGGGTTGAATTTTGAACATGGAGGAACTATTGGTTCGGCCAATCATCATGGACCTATTTTACTAGCGAGCCATGCCGGACTATTCGTCCGTCTCTATGCTGAGACTGGAGATGCCATGTTTGTCAATATGGCTAGAGCTGCTGCTTGGGGCAGGGACGCATTTGTAGACCAAAAGACCGGTGTAGCTTCTTACTATTGGGATGCCATGAATAGGGGAGCAGGGCCGTTTCCACACCATGCGTGGTGGCAGATTGGATGGATAATGGATTACCTCTTGTCGGAAGCGTCATTGCGTACAGATGGACAGGTTGTTTTTCCTCGCGGGTTTATCACACCGAAGGTAGGGCCACATCAAAGCTATGGACATGTACCCGGGCATATATTTGGAGAAGAAGTACAGTTGGTACTGAATAGGGAGATGATTGCTGTAGCCAATCCCCAGGTCGAGTATGTTACGGCTTTGAGTACTGACAAAAGTAAGCTGTATGTGATTCTGATGAATAATAGCATGAGCGAACAGACCACAGAATTAAAGGGAGGCACTGAGGCTAAAATAAGCTTAAAGTTAGCAAAGGTGCTCGATCATAAAGGTCGGCAGCAAAAAAGTAAAAATAAATCAGAAATTCTAAAAATGATAATACCTGCTGTAGGTGTAAAGGTTTTGAAAATAGATTTATAACAACGGGAATCATAGCGTTGTGCATTAATCTTAGGTTAGAGCGTATTTTATTTGGAGATATAACATGACAAAAAGAAGTATAGAAAAAGAGCTGTTGAAAGCTCGGAGCTGGGCAAAGCGACTATTGATAATGAGCTTTTCGCTGATGCTCTGCAATGTGTTGTTGGCGCAACAGGATAGGTATCTTATAGAAGCGGAGAGTTTTCAATTTAAAGGGAAATGGTTTGTGGATAGGCATAACAATTGTTTTGCCGGAGCAATGTTACGTGTTGTGGGAGGAGGGAGTAGTGATTCCTCTGGAGATGCTTTGACTTTTGTAGATATTAAGGAGGCCGGACCGTATACCGTTTGGGTAAGGTCTGCCGATTATAAACAAAACCCAGGTACTAGACTTTTTCAATTGAGTATCGATGAGAAACCTCTCGAAATAGCAGGCAAGCACGGTAAGGAAGGGTTTTTATGGGAAAAGGTAGGTCGGATGGAACTCGCAAAAAAAAGGGTGCTTTTGCGTCTTCATGATTCCAACCAGAATTTTGCTCGTTGTGACGCTATACTTTTGTTAAAAGACGAAACAATAGATCCGAATGAGGTGGAACGTCAAACGATAGGAAAATGGAGAAAAAATCCCACACTGACCACTACGTTGGTGTCGGCTTACGATAACCTGTCAAAATCCTTACCCATAAAGGATAAGGCGAGGGTGCTTGCTACGGTGGCCAACGATGATATCAGACTTTCTTTCGTAAGAGGTGGGTTTGAAGATAAAGCAATTCTTTGTAAAACCGAGATTAAGGTAAAAGGAAAGTGGGTACAGTATCTCAATAAGCAGGAGGACCACAAGTTGCTGCTGATTAAAGCGGATGATAATGTTATCTCTTATCCCGATTTTTTTCCAGCATGGAATAAAAGCCTATTAAAGCAGACATTTCAATATGAAGGTAGGTCGCTGACTGTGCAAGATGGACAGGATCGGATGAATCCGTATGGGGCAGGGCAAATTAGTGAGGCTATCCCGATGGCGGTAAAAACTATCGACGATAATACCATCGAAGTACAGTATTTGACCAAAGACCGGTCGAGTATTGTAGGCTATTGGCAATTGCCCGCAAAAGGGAGTTATATCGAAACTTCGTTTGTAAGCCAGTTGGCCGAAGATGGTATGTATAGCTTGAGCTTAGCGGCTTTTCAAGGGATTGAAGATGCTAAAGTGAGCAATGTGTTGTCTCCTCCTATGTTTCAATACAAACGCATTCCAGCAAAACCACAGATGTTATTGTCGAATATGATGCAACAGCCCCTGTCTATTGTGGAGATGGGAACGGATAAAGATAAAATGTCTTCATTTATCTGCGCTGACCTATCGTCGTTTACCAATGATTGGGGATCCTCGGATTATGCGGCAATTGGTTTCTCGCTACGCAATACCGATTTAGAAGTGCAACCTGTAGCTTTTGCGCCTGTACTTGGTATGGCAGATTCCAAAAGGTCAAAAGGTGAGGTAATGGAAAGTCGATTTATAATTGGCCTCCTGCCTACAGGCTGGGAAGAGGCTGTATCCTATATCTCTGACCATATATTTAAAGTAAGAGATTACCGAAAGCAGAGTGGAACCTCGCTGACAGATGCGTTGTTCAATATGTCTGATTTACTATTGAATGACGATGCTGGAGGGTGGAGTGATGTGCTTAAGGGATATTACGATATTGAGGGCAATCCTGGAACTGCTCCTACGGTAGTGCACGCGACGCCGTTGGCATTGGTAGCGGGCGCTGTAGTAGGGAATGATGAAGATTTTTATATTAAACGGGCTCTCCCAACAATAGAATATACCTTATCTCGCAGTGGTTATCGATGGGCTATGGATATTGTGCCAGATGGTTATAATCGTACAGCAGAATCATTGAAGTTGGGGCCGCTGAAGTCGCAATTCAATACTTCCTATTATGAAGGCTTGGATGCAATGTTGGGTAATCTGAATCCTTGGCTCAAAGAGATAGCGATGGTAGGAGACAGCCTGCGTAAGACGAGTGGATATTCGGTGCCGACATTGTCCTGGGTACAGGCGCTATCAGCTTATCGACTTACAGGACAAAAGAAGTGGCTTGAGGAAGCAAAGAAGTCTGCATCGCTCTATATAGATCAACAGATCTATACGAATACTGGCACGCCGTTGTCAAAGATGCCTTTTTATAATACTACGTTTTATGCTCCTTGGTGGGATTTGATTGATCTTTATGAAGAGACTAAAGACCGAAAGTACCTTGACGCGGCACAATATGGCGCTGCCCACACACTGGCTGGTATACGAAGCTATCCGCAGGTCGCGGATAGTGTGCAGACCATCCATTTAGGTAATCAATACGAAGGGAATACGAATCTATGGTGGAAAAATAAAGAGAAATATCGATTAGGGTATCCAAGAAAAGAAGGCGATGTACAGGAGAAGCGGGTGGAAGCGCAATTGGTCTCTCCTGTAGGGTTGGGGTTTGAACAACCGTCGACCTACTTTTTGACAGCCAAGGATAAACGGGTGAGACCTGTATTCATGAGTAGCTGGGCACCGCATCTACTTCGACTTTATCAATATACCCAACGGGATATTTATCAGACCTATGCACGTAATGCGGTAATCGGCCGTTTTACCAATTATCCCGGATATTATGCCACGGGCTATACGGATCTCACACTAGAGCAAGATTTTCCTTATAAAGGACCGGATGTGAGTTCGATATATTACCACCATATCCCCCCTCATTGGGCTTTTACATGGGATTATTTGGTGACTGAAGCGATACAACGATCGGAAGGAAGGATATCATTTCCATATAGTAAACAAGAAGGGTTTGTCTGGTTTGCCAATAGAATCTATAATGGTACAGGAAAGATCTATGACGATGCTAACGCACGCTTATGGATGAAAAAAGGATTGGTGGAAATCAATACGCCTGAGATGAACTATATCACAGCGGTCTCTGATAAGAATTTTTGGGTTGTACTGAACAGTGAAGCTAGTACAGAGAAGACGGTGACCGTGAAAGTAAACGTAGCAGAAAGTCTTGGTTCCTCAAGTACTGCACGGGTATATCATAGGGATGGAAGTACACGTGATATTGCAATAGAAGGAGGACAGATTCGGGTCAATATTTCTGCTAAGGGAATAGAAGCTATCGCGATACCTATTAAGACTTCTCCAAAAATGCCAACAGCACCGGCATTAAAGAGAGGGATGCAAGTGGTCGATCTAGGTAATGAGCTAGGTAAGGTGTATGTCTTTAGGATACGTTCGCCTTTTGGATGGGATTCTATTTATGCCTATGCTGAAAGTGGACCATTGAAGGATGCTACGCTCCGTATTGTCTGTAACGGTGAGAAAAAAGAAATCAAGAGCTATCCGTTTGAAAGTAGTTTCTATAAGGTTGCGACAGATGAGCCTGTACATGTGGAACTGTCTGGAAAAGTTGGTAATAAGGCAGTCGAAGCAAAGGAAATTGTTTTTAACTAAAGCTAGCTATCATTGAAATCGAGTAGAAGACTTATGAGGGCCCATCGAATGCTAAGGCAAGTTTATCGTATCGCAGTTTTTTTTGTTGTGGGCCATGTTTATGGACAAAATACTTCTGAAATCAGTAGAATAGCTGCTTCTCAGGGAGGGGCGTCTCCTTTATTGTTTGAGGTTAATCAAGATATCGAGCAGGACTTTCTCTATAGTGGTTTTAGCGACGAACGAGAATGTACAGTTCGTAGAGGTATTCCTAACAGTATCGAAAAGATTAAAAAAGGAGAAGAGGTCACGATTGCTTTTATGGGAGGAAGCATCACTCAGGCGAATTATTGTTATCGTCTACAGATTGCTTCGATTTTAGAAAAGCAATACCCAGATGTAAGATTTAAATGGATTAACGCGGGAGTTTCGGGAACAGGTACGGATTTGGGGGCATTTCGGGTAGAAGAACACGTGCTTTCTCAAAAGCCGGATTTAGTACTCTTGGAATTTGCAGTCAATGGCGCTTATACAATGGGCATGGAAGGTATAGTGAGGCAGATAATCAAAAAAAGCCCAAATACAGATATCTGTTTGATATATGCAATGTTGGGCGCGCATTTAAAGAGTTACCAAGAAGGTAGAATACCTTCTAGTGTACAGGGTTTGGAAGAGTTGGCCGAGCATTACCAATTACCTTCTATTCATCTTGGGATGGAGATAGCGGATTTAGAGTCTAAACAGAGGTTGCTCTGGAAAGGGACGAAAAGTGAAGCTGGAATTAGGATTCTTTTCTCTAATGATGGTATTCATCCAATAAGAGAGGGAGGTAATCTCTATGCAGCAGCGCTTGCAAGAGGTTTTGAAAAAATGGCAAACACTATAAAGGTAGCTCAGGTGAAGATTCCTGAGCCTTTATTATCCTCAAGTTGGGATCGAGCGGGCATGTATGAACCACAGATTATTGGCCACTTTGATGCTGCTTGGAAATGCCAGCCTACTGCTGGATCTTCTTTACGTGCTTTCACTGGTTGGTTCGAATCAGTGATGACGGCGAGTAAGCCATACGCTGCATTTAATTTTTCGTTTGAGGGAGATTTATTCGGTCTATTTGATATTGGAGGACCAGAAGTGGGACAATTGGAGATATGGGTAGACGGTAAAAGGGTGAATTTAAAAAAGGACAGATTTGAGGGCTTATCGATATATAACGTGGAGGAGTCTAAAGGTGATAGTTTACTTAATCGCTTTAACCAGTATTGTAACAATAGGTATAGAGGTCAGTATGATGTTTTAAGATTACCTTATGGGGTTCATAATATACGCATGGTTGTTTCCGAAAACCAATGTGACAAAGCGAATATCTTGGGTGAACAAAATCAGGAGGACGTCCGGTTGAATCCTGAAAAGTATAATCAAGTGACCATTTACTTAGGACGAATTTTACTAAGGGGACGTCCTATAATTAACAACAGACACATATGAAAATAATTATTATTCTAATTTATGCTTTCTTTTATCTCAGTTTGCTTACACCATTTTCGATATATGGACAGAACCAGCTGACGCAGCGGGAGAAGTGGGAACAAAAAATGCAACGTTATGCTAAACACGACGCTTTGGCTCCACCCCAAAAAGGAGTTGTTTTATTCGTCGGCAGTTCTACCGTGGAAAATTGGAAAACACTGGCCGATGATTTTCCTGATGAAGTTTTATTAAATAGAGGCGTTTCCGGCACAAAGACTGTCGACATCTATGAGTTTAAAGGACGCCTTATCGATCCTTATGATCCTAAGAAGATATTTATTTATGTGGGCGATAATGACATTGGGCTCGGCTGGAAGACCGATGCCATAATGGAACAATTTACACAGCTCATCACGTATGTGAGGGATACCAAACCCGAGGCTGAAATAGTTTTTATTTCCATCAAGCCTTCACCCCGTAGAATGAAGGACCGTGAGCAAGTCGAGGAGGTCAACGAAAAGATCCGCGCCTATTTGGCTACTCAAACCAATATGGGATACGCTGATGTATATCACCCTATGTTGACAGCTGAAGGTGAGTTAAGACCTGAATATTATCGGGAAGACGGATTGCACCTGACTGCTGCTGGATATGCAATCTGGAAGAAAGTAATAGAGAAGTTTCTTTAACATCAAGTTTATAAATAACAACACATTAAACCATAGTATAATAAATTAAGAATTGAT